>NBLH01000270.1 GCA_002084525.1 Bacteroidetes bacterium 4572_117
CCATAATCAAGAACATTTGTAATAATTGTTTTTTTGCTTCTTTCTAAATCAAGATTATTCCTATTTACGTCCCAAAACAGATGTTTTGAGAAATCATTTATATTTATTTTTTGTTTTGACTTTTTCATACTTAAGGCTATATTATTTCTATGACAAACTTACGAAAAAAACATATCTAATTAGATTTCCTTGCCCGTTTTTTCCAATTATCCCTAAAATTTCGCCTCTGGCAAATACCCAAATTTAACAATAAATAACTATTTGCTGAAATTAAACAATTAAATTATAAAAAATCATTTTTATTCTCTTCGGTAAATTCAAAATGTATATTTTTCAATATCTTTTCCCAAATAAATGCTCCAATATCACTTATTATTATATTTTTGTAACAAACAAAAAAAAAAGTTACTTGTGAAGCAAAAAAAGAAAATCATAAAAAACCCAAATAAAACAACAAAACGGGCAAAAGCTGTAAATACAGATATTAAAAAAAAGCCTTCTGTAAATGCAATTATTTTATGGTCGGTTATTTTGGTAGTTATTACAACTATTGCCTATTTCCCCGCTTTTAATAACGAAATCACCAACTGGGACGATGACAGCTACATAGTTAACAACCCAACCTTAAAAAAAATATCATTAGAAAACACAAAACAAATATTTTCGGAATATTACATGGGTAATTACCACCCACTGACAATGCTGTCGCTTTCGCTTGATTATCAGATAGGTGGCGCAGACAAAGATGGTGAAATAAAAGCCTGGATATACCTTTTTACTAACATTTTGTTGCACATTATTAACACGTTGTTGGTTTTATGGCTAGTATACTTACTTATTGGCCGATTTAATATTGCTGTAGCAGCTGCATTGCTTTTTGGTGTGCATACCCTCCATGTTGAATCAGTTGCATGGATATCGGAACGCAAAGATGTTCTTTATGCAATGTTTTTTATTGCTTCGTTAATATCCTATATTTATTATATCAACAAAAAAAATATTGGCTTTTTCGTAATATCTTTATTGCTTTTCATTCTATCGCTTTTATCAAAAGGCCAGGCCGTTTCGCTTGCGGTAAGCTTGGTGGCAATCGATTATTTGTTCAAGCGCAAACTATTGGACATAAAAGTAATTGCCGAAAAATTACCGTATTTCATTCTGGCAGCTATATTTGGTGTTGTAGCTATTTATGCACAAAAAGCAGGCAATGCCTTGCACGAGGAAAACAGTTATGAGTTTTATAAACGCATAGGTTTTGCCGGATATACTTTTACACAATACTTATTAAAACTGATATTACCTGTTAAGCTGGCTGCAATATATCCCTATCCCGATATCATATTTAAAAGTATCCCGGATCACTTCTGGTTATTTTTAATACCCTCAATATCAGTTGTATATGCGTTTTTTCATTATGTGGGAAAAAATAGGGTGCTTGCATTTTCAATTGCTTTTTTTACCATAAATATTGCGCTTCTTTTACAGTTGATACCGGTAGGTAGCGCAATAATGGCCGATCGCTATGCATATATCCCATCAATTGGCTTTTTTATATTTTTAGCTTGGGCGATATTTAAGATAATAGATAAATACCCGGGGCAAACACTGGTATTAAAAGGGGTTTTTACCGCATACTTGTTATTATTGACCGTATTTTCGGCACAAAGGTGCGATATATGGGAAAATAGCCTAAGCCTGTGGGACGACACAATTGAAAAATCGCCAAAAGCGGTTGTTGCATGGAACAACAGGGGGAGCACAAAAGACAGGGCAAAAAACCACAAAGGGGCAATAGATGACTTTACCAGGGCTATTTTGTACAAACCCGATTATAAACACGCTTTTTACAACAGGGGCACGGCACGAAAAGATTTGGCCAAAGAACAAAAAGACACAAATTTGTTGGTGGTGGCAATAAAAGATTTTGACTATGCAATTAAATTAGATACAAATTTTGTTGAAGCATTCCATAACAGGGCATTGGCAACAGAAAACATGGTTGATTATATAACAAACCCTAAACGCAGGAACAACTTACTTAATGCATCGTTGGCCGACTATAACAAAACCCTTGAGTTAGACCAAGGTTACGAAAATGCTATTGTGAACAGGGGGGTGGTTAAGGGGAAGTTGGGTAGGATAGATGAAGCAATTGCTGATTTTGACATGGCTATATCAATAGACCCCCAAAATGCATCGGCATATTCAAACCGGGGCCTGGCTAAAGATTATGCCAAAAATTTAGATGGGGCTATTGCCGACTACAACCAAGCAATAAATATAGATCCTGAATTTATTACAGCCTATTTAAACAGGGGAATAGTTTATCGGAAACTTAATGACATAAAAGCCTCTATATCAGACTTTAATAAGGTGTTGGAGCTTGATGATAAAAATGCCGCCGCATATTATTTCAGGGGTATGAACTTAGTACAATCAAATAGGTTAAACGAAGGTTGCAAAGATTTGAATATAGCAAAAAACTTAGGGCACAGGTATGCGCAACCGGCAATAAATGAATATTGCAAATAATTATCATTTTTATTTATTTTAAGCGTTTTGCAACATTTTTTGTTTAAATTCGTATTATAAAATAAAGATATTTGTATTTTTGGACATGGATTTTACCGTAAACAGATTTTTTGCTTGTGTTTTTTTGTGTATTTGCCTGAGTGCCCCCTCTTTAGGGCAATCTTTCAAAATGCACAATGGCGACACTATTAATCGTATTGACAATAATAATAAAAAACAAGGATACTGGGTTATTTTTTCTGCCACCAACCCAAAAGCAATAGAAACTGAAGGCAATTATGTAAATAACCGTAAAAATGGTGTTTGGAAATCATATTTTCCAAGCAAACGCTTAAAGTCAGAAATAACATTTGTAAACAACCGCCCTAACGGATATGCTAAAATATTTTATGAAAACGGGAAAGTTTCTGAAGAAGGTATCTGGAAAGGTACTAAATGGGTAGGCAAATACAATTTTTATCATAAGAACGGCAATAAAGCTTACGAATGGAGCTATGGCGATGACGGCAAACGCACAGGTATCCAAAAATACTACTACGAAAGTGGGAAACTTAGGATAGAGGGTGATTGGCAAGACGGTAAAGAAAATGGAACCATTACAGAATTTTATGAAAATGGTGATATAAAATCAAAGAAAAATTTCGCAGCGGGTAAGTTTAACACCAAAACATCTAAATTTTACACAAAACAAAAGCAAAAAACTGATAATATAACCAATAATACAAACACAACAATTGAAAAGGACAATACAGAAGAAAACGAAAATAAAACATACAAACTATTTGATGGAAATGGGCAACATAAATTATATAATGCATATAAAAAAATTGACCGCGAAGGCGAGTTCCTAAATGGAAAATTAGTTAGTGGAAAAAGATATTTTTATGGTGCAGATGGCAAATTAATGAAAACAGCAATATATGAAAATGGACGGGTTATTAAAACAATCAGAAATAAATAAAAAACTTTATCCTTCAATGATATGCCCATATTGTTGTTAGAACACCACTTAGGAACTGTTAAGGAATAAATTGACTAATTAAAGCGAAATTATTTTGTTCTTTAACAACTCGAAAAATTCTCTAATAGTGTACTATTTGAGGACTTTTTCGAATACAGTTCCTTATCTTAAAGTTGGGAATTGAAATTGCTAATCGACAATCAATTTTTAACATCAACTATTGGCGGTTAAAGTGTTGAGTAATACACGATTAGCAATGCATAACAAAAAGTATTGCTTATTCCCAAAAAAAAACAATGAGTCCAATCTAAAAAGCCTTAATTCAAGATTTTTAGCAACTTATTACCCCAACCCTAAAAGGCGAAGTCGCTGAAAATCAGGACGCCCTTTAGGGTTAGGGGTATATCTTGATTTTCAGATTGTACTTTTTCACCCTTTTTAGTCTAGACACAACAATAAATCATTTATTTCACAACATTCTGCTTTGTTAGCGTAAAGTAAAATTATACTTTTGCGGTTTAATAATGATTAAGGATAATAAAATACAAAATACAATGGAAAATAAATTAACAATATATAATACATTAAAAAGAAAAAAAGAACTTTTTAAACCCTTAAACCCACCTAATGTTGGGTTATACGTTTGTGGGCCAACAGTTTATGGCGAACCTCATCTGGGTCATGCACGCCCGGGGATTACATACGATGTTTTATTCAGATATTTAAAATATTTGGGCTACAAGGTACGCTATGTCCGTAATATTACTGATGTTGGCCACCTTGAAAGCGATGCTGATACCGGTGATGATAAAATTGCAAAAAAAGCCCGTTTAGAAGAGTTGGAGCCAATGGAAATTGTTCAGTTCTACACTAATTCATACCATGATAAAATGAGGGACTTAAATACGGTTTCGCCAAGTATTGAACCTCATGCTTCGGGCCATATTATTGAACAACAGGCAATGGTGAAAAAAATTATTGACAATGGTTATGCCTACGCAAAAAATGGTTCGATATATTTTGATGTAGAAAAATATAACCAAAAGTTCAAATATGGCAAACTTTCAGGACGTGTTGTAGAAGACCTGCAAAGCAATACACGTGAGCTGGACGGACAATCAGAAAAGAAAAACCCTTTTGATTTTGCATTGTGGAAAAAGGCTGAACCTGAGCACATTATGCGATGGCCATCAGATTGGGGCGATGGTTTTCCGGGTTGGCACTTGGAGTGTTCGGTAATGAGCACAAAATACCTTGGCGAAAAATTCGATATCCATGGTGGCGGCATGGATTTACTGTTTCCGCACCACGAATGCGAAATTGCACAATCAACTGCCGCAATTGGCGAAGAATCTGTACAATATTGGATGCACAACAATATGGTTACTATTGATGGGCAAAAAATGGGTAAATCGCTTGGTAATTTCATTACCCTTGATGAGCTTTTTAGCGGCAAACATAAGCTATTGGAACAAGCATATTCGCCTATGACAATCCGGTTTTTTATTTTGCAGGCACATTACCGCAGCACATTAGATTTTTCAAACAAAGCCTTGCAAGCAGCTGAAAAAGGTTTAAATAGGTTGTTTTCGGCCTTAAATGTTTTAGATAAACTAAAAACATCAGAAAAATCGAGCTTTGATATCCAAGCCTTAAAACAAAAGTGTTTTGATGCTGTTAATGATGATTTGAACACACCGATACTTTTTGCACATTTATTTGATGGTGTTAAATTCATAAACTCGGTAGCTGCTGATAACGAAAGCATTACAGAGGCTGATTTGGACGATTTAAAAAAGCTTTACAACGATTTTGTTTTTGAAATTGCAGGTTTAAAAAATGAATCGGGAAATGCAGCCGCAAGCGATAATAAACTTGATGAAGTAATGGATATTTTATTAAATATGCGTATTGAAGCAAAAAAGAACAAAGATTTTGCTACTTCGGATAAAATCAGGGACTTATTAAACCAGTCAGGTATTACAATTAAAGACACAAAAGAAGGGTCTGAGTGGGAAATGAAGTAAGATTTTCTACAAAATTTTCAAAAAAAGCATCGTAATTTAATTTGTGATGCTTTTTTATTTTCTTATACCAGCAATCAAAATATTGTGGGCATTACTGGATTCGAACCAGTGACTTCCACCCTGTCAAGGTGACACTCTAAACCAACTGAGTTAAATGCCCTTTGTTATAATAATCAAGGGCACAAAAGTAATAATAAATTTTTAATTTTGTATTCTAATTTTTTGAATCTAATTTCGGGGCTTTATTTTTTTAATTATACAGATATGCGGAATACAATTTTTTTGACAGTAGTGCTTTTTTCCGGCCTTTTATTTTTTACACAATGTAAAAACCAGGAAAAAAAACATAAAGGGACAATCCTAAAAATGAAAACTTCGATGGGTGATATGACCATAAAGTTATACGATGAAACCCCAAAACATAAAGAAAACTTTTTGAAATTGGTAAACGAAAGATATTTTAATGGTATGCTTTTTCACCGGGTTATTAAAGAATTTATGATACAAGCCGGCGACCCTGATTCTAAAACAGCAAAAAAAGACCAAATGTTGGGAAGTGGAGGCCCGGGCTATACAATTGAAGCTGAATTTAATGCAAATTTATTCCATAAAAAGGGGGCATTATCTGCCGCACGGACCGGCAACCAAGCAAATCCGGAAAAACGATCTTCTGGTTCGCAGTTTTATATTGTGCAGGGTAAAAAGTTTACTGCCGAGGAATTAAATATCATGGAGCAACAATCAAAAATGAATTCGCTGATGCCTTTCATTATGGAACATATTCAAAACCCCGAAAACGAAGCTATTGGTAAAGAAATGCAAGCAATGAATGCCGCACGTAACAGAAAAGGTTTAGACAGTTTGGTAATGATAGTTGCTGATATTGTTTCGG
>NBLH01000271.1 GCA_002084525.1 Bacteroidetes bacterium 4572_117
TGACCCTATTATCAGTAATGCTAATGCTACTGCTGCTGAACTTTTAATTGAAAATGGAGCTGTTTTAACAGTAAGTAGTGGTCAATTATTAACTGTTAATGGAGAATTAACAAATAATGCTGGTGGAACTTTAGAAATAGCAAGTGCATCTTATCTTACTACTAATGCCGACTTTAATAATAGCGGTACATTTTTATTAAGTTGTGCGAGTGATAATAACCAATCTGGCTCATATATTGATGCAGCAGGAACTTATTCTAATGTAGCAAGTGGAACATTTAATATTGAAAGATTTTTTGTTCAAAAAGTTTATCATTATTTCGGTGTCCCTATTGAAATAGCTGGAGGAAATGCTAGTGCCGATTTATTTCAAACATCGGCAACAGGTAATTTTAATTCAAATTTATATTCATATAATGAAACTTATGATATATCACAATTAAATAATGACGGACTTGCGGAAGCATGGACATTTGTTCGCTCTACACCCGGGGCTGATGTTGATTTAGAGTCTATAAAAGGCTATGCTTTTTACGATGAAAGTGATAAAAAAGTTACTTTTACAGGAACACCACACACAGGCAATATGAATATTAATAGCTTAACATTTACATCTAACGATGGTCCTACTTGGGACGGCTGGCACCTTGTTTCAAACCCTTATCCATCAGCAATTGATTGGGATTTAATTGACGATAACCTTACAAATCTTAATAATGCTATTTATGTTTGGGAGGGTAATGCTGCAAGTGGTTCTTATGCTACTTATGTAGGTGGAGTTGCCGGAGGAACAGGGAACTTAAATAGATATATTGCCACAGGGCAATCATTTTTTGTTCAGGCAACAAGTGGTAGTGCAGGTTTTCAATTGAATAATTCGCATAGAGTGCATAATGGAACTAAGTTTTTAAAAAACAGTAGCAAAAACAACTTGCTTAAACTCAATATTGTTAAAGATGCAATATCAATAAACACTGCTGTTTACTTCTTAGAAGATGCAACTGCTGGATTTGATGGTAAATTTGATGCTTACCATAAATATAGTGCTTTGTCTAAAGCTCCTCAAATTTACTCAATAATTGAAAGTGATAATCCAAAATTATCAATAAATGCAATGCCTGAGAGTGTAATTGAAAACACTTCGCTTCCTATTGGTATTGTTTCTGTAAATGGTGGCAGTAGTGTTGTTAGTCTTGGCGAGTTTAATGGTTTTAATAATGTTCATGTTTATTTTGAAGATAAATTATTAGATAATACTGTAAATTTAAGAACTCAACCTTCTTATAGTTTTAACCTTGCTGCCGGCGATATTGCTGATAGATTTGTATTGCACTTTAATAAAAATAATGCGCCTACTTTAGCGAATCCGTTTGATAAGCAGTTTGCAGAAGAAGAGGCAGAATTTAACTGGGGTTTTGGCCAAAATGTATTTACTGATTCTGATATTGGAGATGTTATTAGTTATTCAGTTAAACTTGAAAACGGACTAGATTTACCGGCATGGCTGAATTTTGATAATGATACCAGAATTTTTAGCGGAATTCCCCAAAAAGAGGACATTGGAATAATAAGCTTAAAATTAACAGCAACCGATTTGTTAGCTGCCAGTACTACATATGGTTTTGAAATTGAAGTACGAAGGATAAACCATGCACCTGAAGTAATAAACACTATTGATGACCAGGAAACAACTGTAGGTGCCAATTATACATTTGATGTACCTGATAATATATTTACAGATATTGATGAAGGTGACATTTTGACACTTTCTGTCAATTTGTTGGATGGCAGCCAGTTACCTGCATGGCTGTCTTTTGAAAAAACAACAGGCACTTTTAGTGGGATAGCAACCCAAGTCAGCACCTATGATATTGTATTAAATGCTACAGACGAATTTGGCGTTTCTGTTTCAACAAACTTTAAACTAACGGTAAATTCAGCAACAGGTATTGAAAATATGGATATAAAGGCAATGACAGTTTATCCGAACCCTTCAAATGGAAAGTTTTTTGTTTTAATGGATACAAGAACAATTGGTGCTAATTTTCAGTTATTTATAAAAGATGTAAATGGAAAAACTGTTTATATTAGAAATGTTAATAGCCAAAAGGAATTTATTGATTTATCCGGTATAGCATCAGGCACTTATTTTATTGAGATTAATAATGGAAGCGAAAAGTTTGTAAAATCAATAATTATTGAAGATTGAATGGGTTCAGCTTATAAAAGCGATTAGCTTGGTAGTTTTTGCAAAAACTTGTATATCAAACTTAGAATTATTAATTTAGTACAATATTTAATTTTCAACATTATGCAAGAAAATCCTAAAAAACTGCCAAGAAAATTCTATGAATCGGAACTTATTAAATTGCAAATTGAGTTGGTTAAACTTCAAACATGGATTAAAAAACAAGGACTGAAAGTAGTTGTGATTTTTGAAGGGCGCGATGCAGCCGGGAAAGGTGGGACAATAAAAAGGATTATGCAAAGCCTGAACCCACGTATTTGTAGGGTGGTTGCATTAGGTACCCCTACTGAACGTGAAAAAACGCAATGGTATTTTCAACGATATGTGCCTCATTTACCTGCTGCCGGCGAAATGGTTTTTTTCGATAGGAGCTGGTATAACCGTGCCGGGGTAGAAAGGGTAATGGGTTTTTGCACAAACGACGATTATTGGGATTTTCTGAGGGCTTGCCCAAATTTTGAAAGGATGCTTATCAGGTCGGGTATTGTATTGATAAAATATTGGTTTTCAGTAAGTGAAGAGGAACAGGAAAGACGTTTTCAGGGTAGGTTAAAAAACCCAACCAAACAATGGAAACTAAGCCCTATGGATATTGAATCACGGAAAAAATGGATGGAATATTCAAAGGCAAAAGATGAAATGTTTTCATATACCGATACAAAAATATCACCATGGTATGTTGTTGAAGCTGATTGTAAAAAACGTGCAAGGTTAAACTGCATAAGCCACCTGTTAAGTTTAATACCTTATAAAGAAATTCAACCAAAAATACTGGAACTACCACCCCGGATTGAGCAAAAAGGCTACGTAAGGCCACCTATGGATGAACAAACATTTGTACCTGATGCCTATTAAAACGGTATGGTTTGAAATATTGAGCTTAGGAATTGTTCCGAAATAACTTGACACTTTCAACTTGCTCTTTTGCTTTTTATCTTCTTTGAAAAACGCTTCAAATAGCCCGCTATTATTAGTTTGTTCAAATTGCTAAAAAACAAAATACCTTCGTTTAAAACTGTCAATTTATTCCATCACAATCCCTTAGTCCAAAAGGGCTGCGTGAAAACAAATGGTAATTTCCATCGTATAAATTCCCTTCAAGAATTTTTTCGTAAAAACTGCTATAATATTTATATCCCAAACCTACCATTGCACTTCCTAATTTGCCAACTGGTTTAGCTAAATAAAAGGCTGCGTCATAAATTTTGTAACTTGGGCTATTTGTAGGGCCCCGTTCGTTTCCAAATTTGTGGGTGCCGGTACCAAAACGGATAATATACTTCAATTTTTTATTAACCGTTGTATCCATGTCATTAATATATTTAGTAACACCCTTATTAAAGTAATATTTAAAACCTGTATTAACAGTAGCCATATTTAAGCCTACATTAGGCAAACCCGTGTGACCATTTGATGCATGAATGGCGGATAAGCCAAATTCAAAGTCCAGGTTTTTTGAAATATTACGCAAGAAATAAAAATCGGCAATTGCCAATATAGTTATGTTGCTGCCTATAAGTATGTTATATGGGTTAGAAATTGAATCGTAAGGCTGGTTGAAGTAAGCAGCCCCAAGCCCCATCCTTATTTTCATGCTCCATTTGGCTTTGTTTTTGGTGTTTAAAGCAACATTGGGCAGCAAACCAAGCATATAACCAAATTGCCTTGTATTCCCCATATAACCTCCAATTGCCGACACGCCAACCTGAGGGAAACCATAATGTTTTTGCCACTTTTTTGCCCCCGTTGTTTGTTTGCCAAACTTTAACTCCATCAATAGGGCAGGCTTTCTTTTAGGAAATGAATCAAAATAAATATAATTATTAATTATCATTCCGGAATACATCTTTAGGTTGACAAAGTTTATATCACTATTATCAAAATCATGTTTTTCTTGGGCATAAACTGTTAACACAAGAAAAGAAAAAAAAACGATTACTAATCCTCTCACTTCCCTAATTTAAAATTAATCAACAAAAATAGGGGCAGTATTCAAAGTATCCAAATTTTAAATGGCATTCAAATATATAAAAATGCTATTTTTGAAAAAAACATCGATTATTTAGGTAACTTTGTTTTAAAAAAAACAAAAATGAATATTTGGAATTTTATATTAAATAATTTAAAAGAAAATAAAAGGGTAATACTACTTATTGTAATCGAAAATAAAGGAAGCAGCCCCGGAAGGTTAGGTTTTAAAATGGCAGTTACCAATAATAACGAAATTTTTGGCTCAATTGGTGGCGGCATTATGGAGTACCAAATGGCAGAATTTGCAAAAAACTTGTTTAAAGTAGGGGAGCTAAAACCATTTATTAAAAAACAAATACATAATACCAAGGCAAAAGAGGACCAATCGGGTATGATTTGTTCAGGTGAACAAAGCATATTATTCTATCCTATTGAACCAAATACAGAGAACATTACTTTATTAGAAAAGCTAGTACGATGTGTAACAGATAATTGCAAAAGTGTATTATCTGTTATGCCCGGCGAAATAAAGCTTATTGATGACAAGCAGATAGCAGGACATGTTATTGGGGAAGTTATCGACGAAAACCGGTGGGGCTATCATGAAAAAATTTCATACAAAAACGAATTGTATATTATTGGGGCGGGCCATGTGGGTTTGGCACTTTCGCGCACAATGCAACAACTGGGGTTTTATGTAACTATATTTGATAACAGGCAAGCTTTAAACACATTAGAAAACAACACATTTGCACATAAAAAACAAATTGTTGATTATACCAAAATCGATAAACACATTCCTGAAGGGCAAAATGTTTACGTAGTAATAATGACATACAAACATGTTTCGGACAAGAATGTATTAAGCAAATTACTTGATAAAAAGTGTGCCTACATTGGCTTAATGGGGAGCAAAAGCAAGGTAGAAAAGCTTTTTGCAGGTTTAATTGCAAAGGGGCATAATTCAACAGATTTAGAAAAAGTACACTCACCAATAGGCATATCCATTAAAAGTGAAACCCCCGAAGAAATTGCCATAAGCATTGCAGCTGAAATTATTATGGTGAAAAATATGAAGAAAGATTAATTGCTTGTTAAAACACTAAGGGATTGTGATGGAATAAATTGACAGTTTTAAATGAAGGTATTTTGTTTTTTAGCAATTTGAAAAAACTAATAATAGCGGGCTATTTGAAGCGTTTTTCAAAGAAGATAAAAAGCAAAAGAGCAAGTTGAAAGCGTCACAACTGCCCAAAAATACCGCTACACAATATACAATACTGAAACAAGCGATTTGCAACAAAACCAAATTATGTGTTTGTTTCAAGATAGCCATAACAATATATGGATAGGAACAAAATTTGGAGCAGCAAAATACAATGGCGAAAGTTTTAAAATATATAGCCCACATACAGGAACAGCAGCAGGAGATATAAATTTTATTTTTGAAACAATTAAAGGAGAAATACTTTTATGTACAGTAAGCGGAAACATTACAAAAATTAAAGATGACAGTACTACTGTTTACAAAGGTTCAAAAGAATATGAAAGTTATCTTTTTACACAAATGCACGATTCATTAATTAGTGTTGCAAGACATACAAAAAATAATATAAAATCAACACTTCTATCTTTTAATAAAGGCAAATACAGAAAACTTAAAAATTTAAATGGACAATGGTATAATTTGGTTTATGCTAATGATACAATTTGGATATTATATAAAAATTCCTTGAATCAACGTATATTTGCTTTTCTTGATAAAAAATATAAGTTTAAAGAATTAAATATCAATATTCCTTTTATTCGTTTACAGAGTAAAGCAGATACTATTTATTTAAGTACTTATAAAACTATATATAAATATTTTGAAGGTAAATTAACAAAATTAATAGAAGACGATAGTTTATGGACAATTATTCCAACTAAGAACGGTTTTGTAAAAAAAAGTTTTGTAAAAAAAAATAAAATAACAGAATATGATTACACGAGCAAACAAATAACAACTTTTAATATTCCTGCTTTTAGAAATGTAATAACAGACAAAGAAGGTAATTTATGGTTCGGGACAGAAAACGGATTATATAAACTTGCCGAAAAAGCATTTAAGCATTATGTTTTTAAAGATTATAATATTGATATAAGCAATCCGGGTGTGGTTATAGATAAAAACAACAATATTTGGTTAAGTTCTTTTAACGGAAAGTTATATAAATACAATGGCAATAAATTTATTGATTTTACTGATAAATTACCAACAGTTTTTTTTCCTTTTCTAATTGCAGGATTCGTAAAACCTGATGGTACTATTATTTGGGGTAGAAGCGGAGAAGGTGTTGTTAAAAAGAAAGGAAATAAGTTTACTTATGCTTATAAAAACCTTGCTAATATTTTTGAAATATATTACGATACTTTAACACAAAACACTTTGTACGGACACGCTAAAGGTGTTTTTTTTGAAGATAAAAACGATAAACTTGTGTTTGATGCTGGTAGCATTATTAAAACAATGATATTGGCAATAGAAAAGGATACGGCAGGATATTACTGGTTTGCAAGCAGAAGAGAAATATTTAGATATAAAAACAAAAAACTGACAAAAATAAATGATTCTGCTTTTACTTATGGTGCACTTGATATTGCACACGATGCACATAATAACCTTTGGTTTGGTGGCGAAGGTGGTTTGGTGTTTTACGATAATAAAAATTTCAAAAAAATAGAACATCCAAAATTATTAAATAAAGCAATTACTGCCTTACACGTAGTTGGCGATTCTGTATTGCTTATTGGCACAACTTCGGGCATGGCAGCAATGGATTTAAAAACATTTTA
>NBLH01000058.1 GCA_002084525.1 Bacteroidetes bacterium 4572_117
GTCAAAGTGCCATTTTTCGCCTCCGCCCCACTCAATTGTGCTGTTAAAGAAACATATTGTTTTGTTATATCTTTGCATTTTTGTTTAATCGTTGCATTTTTACTTGTTTCAGAAACTCTGAATATGCTGAATTTTTACAAATTATATATCCTAAAAAACCATCTAGAATACCTAGTTGGAAAAAATATTGAATAAAAAATTTTACAAATGGTTTAATAAGTATTTTTGCAAAATTGGTTCTTTTATCACTGTTATATTCCGTAATAGCCTTTAATGTCGAAAATTTATTTATTTGTTCAATATGTTGGCTAATTGTATGGAATGTATGATGATATAAATCGCCCTTTAAAAACTTTGGTTTAATTCCTTCATTAATTTGCACTTTTTCATGTAATAAACTATCATCCCATTTTCCAATTTCACGCTTCCATAAACGTGTTTTTTTATCAGGATACCACCCGCAATGTCTAATTTTTTCACCACAATAAAAAACCAAACGGTTAAACTCATATAGCATTTCAGTAAACCCTTTTTCTTTTTCTAATAATATAGTTTTCTTTAATTCTGGCGATAATGACTCATCAGCATCTAAAGAAAGGATATATTCGTATTTTGCAAACGAATTTGCATAATTTTTTTGTTGCGAATAACCTTCAAAAGCGTTTTCATGAAACACCACTTTTTTTTCTAAGCATATCGCCTTTGTTTTATCTATTGAAAAAGAATCAACAACTACAATTTCATCAGCAATGCCTACAAGAGAATCCAAACATCTTTCTATGTTTTTTTCCTCGTTTAATGTGATTATTACTGCTGAAATTTTCACCATTCAACCATATTTTAACTCAATTCAAAGATAGTCGTAAAACACCGTAAAAAAACTCATCCCTAATTGTGTTTCAAACAAATTATCGGTTAAAAATGATGCAATTATTATTAGGTAGAATGATGTTAGCAGATAATCGTTCCATTTTCTGTTTTTAAAATACGGATAAAATAGTAAAAAAATAAAAGCTAAAAAACCAAATACTCCCAAAGCAACAAGTTCAACAACAAATTGATTATGTACCCTATTGTAATTTTTTTCTGATAAACCTGAACCGAACTTTTCAAAATAAGCTTTTGATTCTTCCACAACATCGCCACTTCCAACCCCAAACCAAAAATTATTCTTAATTAGAAATAAAGCTGCCTTATAAAAAACTATTCGTTGAGAAATTGACTGGTTATCAGCAATACCTGTCCTATAATAAGTATTTAACTGCCATAATACAAAGTGGATCCGGGCCTCAATACTAAACTTGTTTGTATACATATAGTTTGCACAACCACTTTCAATATATTTAACATCCCTACTTGATAAGCCTGATAGACCAACAGAGTCTTTTTTAAGGTTTTTTGAACTTAAATATCTTTTTAAGGTTTCTGAAAGTTGTTGGTCTTTCAAATCTTTATCGTCATAACTAAGTTCCGATATTTTTTCCCACCCTTTTCTCATTTCTTTTTCGCAGAAATAAATATCAATAATATTACCATTTTCTGTACGCCACCTTATTGTGTCATGTTCATAAGCATTACCATTAGCGGTATGTGTAGGCAAATCCTGAAAATGAATATTATTACTAACACTAAAACCTGACGATACCTTGTTAAAATAAAATCCCAAAAGCACTAATAAACCAACACTAATAATAGCTAACCCAAACTTAATTTTTTTACTATGTATTAAAAAAAAAGCATGGTATAGAAACAATACACCCAAAACTAAATATCCGGTTAATGCATTCAATATGAACAAATAACAGAGCAACCAAACACCACTTATATATAAAGCAAGTCTGAATTTCAATAATTTCACACCTGAAAAAAACAAAAAATAAACAACAATTACTAAAGCAAAATTTACAAAATATGCCTGTTGTATATTACCCCCAACTAATGCTATTTCAGACAGATCTTCTAAACCTATATAATCATGGATAAATATAAACCCAATAATAGCAACAATTGAAGATACCAACACTGTTACCAGATATAAAATAAGCATTTTGTCCCTGCCATTTTTTGTATGTACCTGTGAGGTACCATAAACCAAAATAAATAGAAAAGGTAGCTTTATTTTAATATCAAAAATCCCATCATCTAAATTTTGGGTATGTATTAAACCCACAATATGTATAAGTAAAATTAAAACAATACTTATACCAATCTTGTTTTTATTAAATAGCATTCTTTTTTTATTAAAATCTCTTTCAAGCATCCAGTTAAAGAGAATAATAAAAAAGCCAATGCTTATTAAAAATCTTGAAAAGAACAAGCTAATAATAATCAGGCTTAAGCCAAAAAAAAACACCTTGGTACTTATTTTATGATAATGTTTTAAAAAATTGCTCAAATTACCTGAAATTTAAGGTTTTATTTTGGAAAATCATATTTGCAGTTTCCTTTCGATATTAAATTAATACTTTTTAGGAAAGTCTAAAAGTTATTAGCCCAAAGGCTAAAAATTTTTTCGCCCTTGTGCCACTTACCCTTTAGTGCATTATTGATTAAATAATTTAGGCTCTTTGTTTTTATCATCAATAGCCTTTGTAAAACAACTCCTGCATAGTGGTTCATACACATCTTTTTCACCTAATATTACTAGTTTTTGGGCATCACTTAATCTGTGCGAATAATTAGCTAGGTTGCCACATTGCATACAAATTGCATGAACTTTTGTAACATATTCAGCTATCGACATAAGCTGTGGAAGGGGACCAAATGGTTTTCCCGCAAAATCCATGTCAAGTGCTGCAACAATGACCCTTTTCCCATTATTAGCTAAATAATTGCAAACATCAACCAAATCATCATCAAAAAATTGCGCTTCGTCAATTCCTACAACCTCATTATCTTTTGCAAGTTCAATAATATCCTTAGCAGATTGTACAGGTATAGCCGAAACTATTTTTGAATCGTGCGATACAACATCATTTTCTGAATATCTTTTATCTATTTTAGGCTTGTATATACCTACGTTTTGTTTGGCAATTTCTGCCCTTCTGATCCTACGTATTAATTCTTCTGTTTTGCCCGAAAACATCGATCCGGTTACAACCTCGATGCACCCGCCTAATTTCGAACTACTTAAATTATTTTCAAGAAACATATTTAACAATAAATTAAAAACTGTTTTATAACAGCTAAATTGAATAAAACCTGTACAAAAATATAATTTTATAAAGGCTTATTAAAACAATACTTCAACAAATTTTCCTAAAACTAAACTTTTAAAACCTATAAGCCTGATAATCTGCTATAAAAAATACATATATCAACATTTTTCATGTTTCATGTTAAATGATTTAATAAACCATTGCAAAATATATTAGATTTGAATAAATTTGCATATCATTAATTATTTTTTTGGTATTACTGCAAACTTAGTGGAAATAAAAAAGTGAATAATAATGAAATGGGGTTTTATAAAAAATGGGATAGTAGTTTGAAGTCAGAAGACCGAAGTTTGCTTACTTCCGACTTCGGTCTTCTAACTTCACACCCAACAATATTATAAACCTTGTAACATTAAAAACAATTCACCCACTAAAATGGTAGTATGACCTTTATTTTTTATACATTTAAATATGACAAAGCTACCAATCACCATTATTGCCTATATGGCTATTTTTTCCTTTTTTACCCATGCGCAGGATTTAAAATTTGCAAGGAAAACAATCGGTAAACTTTGCTCACCTGAATTTCATGGGCGAGGATATACAAAAAATGGTGATAGTATTGCAGCTTTTTATATAACCAGGCATTTAAAAAAATTTAAACTGAAAAATTTTTCAGGCAGCTATATTCAGGATTTTAGTATCTCAGCGAATACTTTTTCCGAAAAAATTTCGGTTAGCCTAAATAAATCAGATAAGCTTAGCCCAGGTTACGATTATCTTATCGCGGCTAGTTCCGGATCAATTGAAGGAACATTCCCTGTAATTGTAATGGATTATAAATTACTGGATTATCCAAAAAAATTAAAAAAAATAACCCGGGACTCACTGAGCAAAAGTTTTATTTTAATTGATACAATTAATCTAAAAAACAAAGGTTTTAAAGATGCCTATAAGGACATTATCAATTACAACATATTGGGAGCCAAAGGGATAATTCAACTTGAATATAAAAATTTAATTTATGTGCCCTCAACATTCGAACAAAAATTCCCAATTGTAAAAATTAGCAGGCAAGTAATACCCGACACCTTAAAATCAATATCGTTAAAAATAAAAAACAGCTTAAAAAAAGAATACCATACAAGAAACATTATAGGTTTTGTTGAAGGCGAAATTGATAGCTTCATTGTATTTTCTGCGCATTACGACCATATTGGAGAAATGGGCGAAGGCGTATATTTTCCGGGTGCAAACGATAATGCCAGCGGAACAACCATGGTATTAAATTTTGCCAAATATTTTTCGCGTTTAAAAAAGAAACCTAAATACTCTATCGCTTTCATGTTTTTTAGTGCTGAAGAAATGGGCTTGTTAGGATCTAGCTATTATGTAAAAAATCCCCTTTTCCCTTTATCTAAAATTAAATTTTTAATTAACCTTGATATGGTAGGCAGTGGCGATAAAGGGATTACAGTTGTAAATGGCACTAAAAATAAGAATCAATTTGATAAATTAGTAGAAATAAACAACAACAATGAGTACCTTGCTGCGGTAAAAATCAGGGGGGCGGCAGCAAACAGCGATCATTATCCTTTTGCTGAAAAAGACGTAAATAGTGTTTTTATTTATACACTTGGCGAGTATTCTGAATACCATAATATTTTCGATAAAGCAGAAAACCTCCCTTTAAATGAATATGAAGATTTGTTTAAACTGTTGCTGGGCTTTGTAAAATCATTTTAACGGATTGTTGTAACTTGGTTACAGGCTTGGTAAGCACCCAAACAAAATTAATTGCGAAACTCTATTAGTATTAGTGTGTTTTAAGCTAAATAAAAATCAGTGTGAATCCGTTAAATCAGTGTTATCATCGTCCCTATTTTTTGTTTGTAGCAAAGCTACTCTATGTTTTGTCATTGAATATTTATATTTTTGCTTTTGTATTTTTGTTTTTATCTCAATAAAATGCCTGGTAAATTATATATTGTCCCAACCCCAATCGGTAACCTTGAAGATATAACATTCAGGGCAATACGTATATTAAAAGAAGTTGATTTTATCCTTGCTGAGGATACGCGAACAACAAGTGTTTTGCTAAATCATTATGAGATTAGTAAAAAAATGTATTCGCACAATTTAAACAATGAACACAAAACAATAAGCAGGTTAGTTGAGCAATTATTAGCCGGTGAAAAAGTTGCACTGGTTTCTGATGCCGGGACCCCTGCTATTTCTGACCCCGGTTTTTTATTAGTACGTGAATGTATTAAAAATGATGTTGAAGTTGAAACTTTACCGGGGCCTGTGGCGTTTATCCCTGCCTTGGTTAATTCAGGATTACCTTGCGACCGTTTTGTTTTCGAAGGTTTTTTGCCACATAAAAAAGGGCGGCAAAAAAAAATGAAACAATTAGTTGAACAAGAACGGACTATGGTATTTTACGAATCGCCACACCGTTTAATCAAGGCACTTGAACAATTTATTGAATATTTTGGCGAAAATAGAATAGCCTCGGTTTCGAGGGAGTTGACTAAAATTTTTGAAGAAACAAAAAGGGGCACATTAAAAGAATTGATCAATTATTTTAGCAAGAAAAAAGTCAAAGGCGAAATTGTAATAATTATTGATGGAAAAAGTTAAATAAAGTTAAAGATAATAAAAAATGTTCACATAAAAAGTATAAACCATATATTGTCAACCATTAAATTATTATTAAAAACATAGTTAAAATATAAACGTATGAAAAAGATTTTATTTAGTATAATAATAGCAAGTATGCTTGTTTCATGTGGAAATAGCGGTGAAGTTGAACAACTTCAAGCCGAGCGCGATAGTTTGTTGCAGATAACCATTAACAAGGACCAAACCATTAACGATTTTGTAAAATCGTTCAACGAAATTGAAGCAAACCTTGAAACAATAAAGCAAAAAGAAAATATTATTTCGCTTAAAACCCATGGTGACATTGAGCTTGATGAAGTTTTAAAAGATAAAATTAACGATGATATTTTAGCTATTTATGAATTAATGAAACAAAACAACGACAAGCTAAACTCGTTAAAAAGCAAACTACGAAGGGCAAATATAAAAGCTTCTGAATTTGATAAGATGATTAAACGGATGACAGAACAGCTAGAAACAAAAACCCGGGAAATTAATACCCTAAAAAATGACTTGGTAAGATTAAACATCGATATTGAAAACCTAAACCTTGAAATTGCCAACCTAAATTCTAATGTTGACACATTAACTGCACATGGCGAAGTAAAAGATGAGCTTATTGATGTACAAGACCAAAAACTGAATACAGCTTTTTTTGTGTTTGGCACAAAAAAAGAACTCAAAAAGAACAGTATAATAACTTCTGAAGGCGGGTTTATTGGAATTGGCAGGATGCAAAAATTAATGGATAATTTTAATAAGGATTATTTCCAAACCATTGATATCAGGACTACAACATCGATACCTTTGTTGACAAAAAAAGCCAAACTAATTACTTCGCACCCGGCAAATTCATATTATTTTGCAGGTAGCGATAAAATTGACAGCTTAATAATAAAAAACCCGGAAAAATTTTGGAGCGTTTCTAAATATTTAGTTATTATGGTAAATTAGTGTCTGTCAATAAAATGTTTCTTACTTTTTAAGTATTTACTATTTTGGAACAAGGACAGTCTTCAGTCCCCAGTATGCTGGCTTTGCATAGCTGCTGCCTTATACGGGTTGTGGATTGCCAACTTTTACATATCTTAAAATAAGTTCTTCTGGGCCAAAAATCTAAAAAGTTAGACATTACCATAAACTCTAGTTTGACCGCCCATAATATCGGTGTTTTTTCATATAAGCCCCAAAGTGGGCGTTAAGCATTAGCCCTGTGCGTAGCACAGGGTTGTGAATCAGCATATTACAAAAGCCCTGAATGGGCGAAAGATAAATATCATCTTTATGGACAGACACTAACTTATATTAAAAAATTTCAGAAAAGGGTGGTTGATACTTTCACCCCCCCTTTTTTTTAATCTGATAAAAATCCGGATAAATGAATTTGCGGAAAATATAAAATCACGCCGGCAAATTTCAAGAATGTTAAATGTGATTAAGTAAGTAAGTGACTAATTTCTAATGACCTTTTACGGCAACTCTATTTTATAAGCAGAGTACATAATGCGCTGATATTCAGCCTATACGTTAGAATTCTGCGTTATAAGCCTGCTTATAAAAATATATTTTGTTTTATTTCGGGAATTACTTTTAATTCAAATGCGGTATCGTAGAGTTTTTTTATTGCTTTTTTCCCGTTTTCACCTAAATTTAATGAATATTCATTTACATAAAGCTTAATATGCCTGAACATTACTTTTTCGTCCATTTCTTGAGCATATTGTTTAATAAACGGCAAACCGGCAGCGGGGTTTTCAAAAGCAAATTCAAGGCTTTTCCGTAATACACGGTTTACTTTATGCTGGATTTTAACCGGTAATTTTCTGTTAACGACAATACCGCCAAGCGGAATTGGCATATTTGTTTTAGTTTCCCAAAACTCGCCTAAATCAATAATTTTTTTTAAGCCTTTTTGCTCGTAAGTAAAACGGTTTTCGTGAATAATCAGGCCTGCATCAATTTCGTTCGATAAAATAGCCTCTTCAATATCAGAAAACAAATATTCTGTTTTATTTTTTGCATCGGGATAAGCAATACCAAGTAACAGGTTTGCTGTTGTATATTTCCCGGGAATTGCAATCGAGATGTTATTTACCTCATCGGGATAAATTTTGTGCTTGCTAATTAACATTGGCCCATTATTATAACCAAGCGCACTCCCTGAATCCAATAAAATATAATTATCGGCAATATGGGCATAAGCATGATAACTCAATTTTGTTATATCAATTTGGTGTTCAAAAGCAGCTTTGTTCAACTCCTCCACATCTGCCAAAAGCAGCTCAAACTCAAGCCCTTCGGTATCAATACGGTGATGCACCATTGCATCAAAAATAAAGGTGTCGTTAGGGCAGGTTGAAAATCCAAGTTTTAGTTTCATCCGTTTATTTTTTGAGGTTGGGTCGAATCTGTTGATGAACTGACGGGTTAACCCGTCAGTTGTGAGATACATACAATAATCAACATATTTAACCCTTCACCTATATTTTATTTAATAAATCCTTACAATATTTAGTCAAATTATCAATTGCAAGCGGTATATCCCAATTAGCTTTGTTGCGTTCTTCAACATAGTTAGAAACTGACCTGATTTGTACAAAAGCCACATTTTCCATCAAACAAACATAAAACACCGCTGCCCCTTCCATGCTCTCAATATCCGCCTTAAATTTTCTCTTAATTTCTTCAATTTCATTTTTGTTGCCGTTTACTGAATTAACCGTAAGCCCCACAACACTCTCTGTATCAAACAATAACAATACTGCATTGTTCTTGTTTATTAATTTCCCATCAGTGAAAGGGAATTCATTTGGCTTAATAAAACCAGTATCGAAAAGGCTTGAAAATGAGTTTTTTGAACGAATCCCCAAATCCCCAAATTCTTCGCTTGTAACTTGTACAACATCACCAATTTTTAACCAATCGGCAAAAGCCCCGACAATACCCACATTCAATACAAAATCGTATTTTTTCCTGTTCAAGGCTTTTGTCAAGCTATAAACCGTAAACGCTATCCCAATCCCGCTTATTAAGATATCTACAGAATTGTCACCTATTTTTTTGCTATAAAAACTATCATTAATTACATCAAAGTGTAAATCGTCAATAATTTTTTTTATTTCGAAAGTTGTGGCAGATATTAATAAAATTTGCATTTTGTTTTTACAGTTTGGTATATTTGCACAAAAATAAAAAACAAAGATATAATGGAAATTATAAATAGTGGCCTGGGGACGGCAGAAAATTGCGGTTATGCCCGGATAGATAAATTTGATGATGAATCAACCTTAAAAATGGCCGAAAAATACAAAGATATTATTGGTTATATCGGCGAAGACATTGAAAGGGAAGGTTTACAAAAAACCCCCCTGAGGGTGGCTAAGGCCATGCAATTTTTAACACAAGGCTATCACATCGACCCCGAAGAAATCATCAAAAGTGCAATTTTTAAGGAAGATTACCGTCAAATGGTGCTAGTTAAAGACATTGAACTTTATTCGTTATGCGAGCACCATATGTTACCATTTTTTGGGAAGGCCCATGTAGCTTACATCCCCAACGGCCACATAACTGGTTTAAGTAAAATAGCCCGTGTAGTTGAGGCTTTTGCACGCCGTTTGCAAATACAGGAAAGAATGACAACCCAAATTAGGGACTGTATACAAAACACATTGCAACCTTTAGGTGTGGCTGTTGTGATTGAAGCCCAGCATATGTGTATGCAAATGCGTGGTGTGCAAAAACAAAATTCGGTAACAACCACTTCGGCATTTACCGGTGCTTTTTTAAGAAATGCAACAAGGGACGAGTTTATAAACTTGATAGGGTCGAAATTGCATTAACACTTTCCTATTATGATAAAAGTAAATAAATCAGGGGCAAAATACTCTGCTATTGTAGCAATCAGCGAGAAACTGAGAAAGCAAAAAGCCGAAGGTAAAGACATTCTTTTTCTTAACAGGGGGATTAATGCTGTAACAAATATAAATTTGAAAGAAATTATAGCTACTATTGATTTTAATTCCCCTGATATTCAAGTGTATCCGCCTAATAAAGGGCGTTTGGAATTAAGAGAAGCTATTAATAAAACTTTTTTTCATAATTCGGCCAATACCGACAATATTTTTATAAGCAATGGGGGTATAAGTGCCCTCGATTTGATTTTTAAAACGTTGGATACAAAAAAAGTTTGGCTTCCTTCATTTTATTGGGGCGCTTACAAAAATATTTTAAAAATTAATGATATTGCTTATGATTTTTATGAATCCCTTGAATTTATTGAAAACAATATTGACCAGTTTAAAGATTCTGCCATAATTTTTTGCGACCCAAACAATCCGCTAGGCAACAAAACCGATGATAAAAAACTGCTTGCTTTGGTTGAAAAACTACAAAAAGCCGGAGTTGTAGCTGTATGGGACAGCCCTTATCGTACATTATTCCATGAATGGGGTGATGATGATTTCTATAAAAAACTTATTAAATTCAACAATGTAATTATAGCTGAAAGTTTCAGTAAATCAGTTGGTTTGAGTGGTCAAAGGATTGGTTTTATACATTGTATCAATAAGGGTTTTAACGAAGAGCTAAATATTAAATTACTATTTGCAACCAATGGGATAAATGCCTTTTCGCAGGTATTGGTCGAGCAGCTTTTAACAACTGAAAAAGGGAAACAAGTTGTATCTGATTTTAAAACCAAAACAACTACCGACATTAAAAAAAACATTCAATATTTAATTGATAATAAGTTGTTGGCAAGTGAGTTTTATCAGGAAACCATACCTGTTGGAATTTTTGTAATTGCCAATAAAACCTATGATGAATTACTAAAACACGGTATTGGTAGTGTCCCGTTGAATTACTTTACAAATTTGCCTGATGAAATTGCCAACAAATACACCCGGATTTGTGTTTCGGTACCATACGTTGAATTTGTGAAATTTTTTAGGCGATTAAAATCTTTAGGTAATTAAAGGCCCTGGTTTTGATATTCTGGGATAATAATTAGCAGTAGCATTTCCCGTTGAAGGACGGGACAGAATGCTACGGAATACAAGTACAAGGTAGTTTTTGGGCCAAAACTATTGTGAAATTTTAGCTAAAGCCAATAAACATCAAATATCCTTTACAGCGGCATAAAGAGACTGTGTGAAAACGAATTTGCAAATAGTACTTTTAACTAGCACCGGCATTTATGCTGGTGATT
>NBLH01000272.1 GCA_002084525.1 Bacteroidetes bacterium 4572_117
CCCATATCAAATGGGACTGAGGCTATCAGTGTATCCATAAATACAATTTCGGCCACATATTTATCTTCTTTCCACGATCCGGGGTCGTTGTTTCCCCATCCCCGGTTATAAGTATAAATATCACCTTTTGTTTTTTTATCGATGTAATACAAGCTGTCCATTTGCGCCTTAAACTGACCCGCATCATCATAAAAATTAATAAAAAACTCAAAATTCCAATCAATATTTGTTTTATTCTTGATTTGTATCTCTAACCAAACATATTGGGTTTCTTTTTTGTTAAAGGCTACTAGGTATTTTTTGTCCTTTTTTTCCCATCCATCCGATGGGCCAGTGTATAGTTTTATTGCTTCAATATCGAAATAAGGGTTGTTTTTGGCACTAACTGTACCAATATCTTCGATGAAAAATTTTTGGCTACCCGCTAATTTACCATCTATGTATGCTTCACAAACATAATCGCCTTTTTCCCAAAAGTCACCTGGTTCATCAACACCCCAACTTTTGTATATGTGTATTGTGTTCTCATCTTTGCTTACCTCAACGTCTTCATCTAAACTGGCAATTTCATCTCTTTTACCTCGTTTAAGTTGAATAAACTTAACAGTTACTTTAGCATTCCAGTTTTCTTCATCAAATAACTTGTTGTAAAATGTAAATTCAGAACGAATATATGATACCTCTGATTTGTCGAAAACCCTTCTGTATTTTCGCCTTGAATGCGCCATCCATTCTGAAGAAGAATACACCTGTATTGATTTAAATTTAAAAGGATCTCCGTATTTGTAGTCATCTGCTCCCATAAACTAAAATTATTTAAAATGAATTTATGCAATAAAAAAAGCCTATTTTTGGCTTTTTAAAATCTTAATGTTAACTGTAAAAACAAAAATAATTATTATTACACAAAATATTAATTATTTTTGATAAATATTTTAATTTAAGCAAATTTGAATGGAAAAAATATTTTTTTATACCTGTTTGTTAGTTTTTTCCCATTTTTTTACAAATGCACAAACTAGCAAGTGGCCTTATACGGATTATGTTTATGCAGAAAAAATTAATAAAAAATCAATTAGTAAGTTAAAGCTGATAGGGAAAAATGGAATTAAACAGTTGGAATCATCAGATAATGAACGTTTTGATTTAAGCGGCATTACCGTTTATAAAGATAAGATATATGTTGTAGCTGATAAAAAATGGAACAACATGCTTTACAAGCTTGATACTACTTTTAATTCATTTACCATAAAACCGGATATTACAATTTGCCCCGATGATAAAATTGATTTTGAAGGCGTTGATGTTTGTGCGGAACAAATTTATTTAATTGATGAATGGTATGATAATGCCCATAAATTAAATCCTGATAGTTGTAATTTGCAAAAAATAGACATTAAATGGGCAAATTTAGGTATTGATCGTTCCGGATGGGGCAACAGGGGGTTTGAAGGTATGGCTGTTGATTGCCCCGGTAATATTTTGTATCTTGCCAAAGAACGCGAACCACGCAGGATATTTAAAGTTGACATAAAAACAGGGAATGTTTCAGAACCATTTATTAATGTATTGGGGCCACATAGGGCGGGTTACGATATTTCGGACATGAAATTTGAAAATGGCTACTTATATATTTTAGAGAGGGGTATTGGCCGGATTTCTAGGATAAACACAAATACTAAGGAAACCATTTCATATTCGTTTCAGGATATTGTATTTAAAAAAGGGCAACGCATTTTTAGTAACAGAAACCCTGAATATGGTATGGCAGAAGCTTTGTTATTAACCAAAGATCAGGTTTGGGTTGGTGTTGACAATAATGGCGATCCGGTATCAGAATATGGTAAAAGCCTGGGCTTGAAAGCAAACAGCAACACAATTATCTTAATTTTTGATCGTCCGGAAGGGTTTTAAGAATGACTATTGGTTATTGTATAATGAATAACTATTTAGATTAACATATTTTTTAATCAACGCAATAGCTTAATAAACTTTATAAAAAAAATTGTCAGATTACGGATACTCACTTTTGCTATACAATTTAAAATTAAAATTTAGAATTTTATAAAATATGAACGTACAAGATTATTTAAACCATTTTAATGTAAGCGAAGAAACAATTCGCCAAACTATGGCTGAGGCCTTATCAAAAGGTGGAGATTATTGCGATATATTTTTTCAGCATAGCATTTCAGACTATATCGGCCTTGAAGACAAGGAGGTAAACCGTGCTTATTCAAATATTGATATGGGTGTGGGTATCAGGGTGTTAAATGGAAATCAGACCGGATATTCATTTACTGAAGTAATTAATGCCGAGGCAATGAAAAAAGCTGCAAAAACAGCCGCCAATATTGCCAAGCACAATAAAACTTACAAACCTGTAAGTTTGCAAGAGCACTTCCCGGCAAATTATTACGCAATAAAAACATCGTGGGAGAAAGTAGGTGTCGATGAAAAAATACCTTACAACCAATGGGACAAATTTCGGTTGCTTGTATTGCGGAGCAAAATGGCGAAAGGGAGCAAAATAGTTTTAATTTATCGGGGCGAAACGGGATAGAATTTTTTACACCCGAAAATATCGACAGGTTGGCAAAAGAGGCAGTTGAAAGTACAGTTGCACTTTTTAATGCGGGAAAACCTAAACCTGGTGAAATGGAAATCGTTCTTTCGGCAGGTAGTTCGGGTATACTTTTGCACGAAGCTATAGGGCATGGTATTGAAGCAGATTTTAACCGTAAAGAAATTTCAATTTTTTCAGATAAAATTGGTAAGCCCGTAGCAGAGAATTTTATAACAATTGTTGATGATGGTACCAACCCAAATGTTAGGGGGTCGATTAATATTGACGACGAAGGCAACGATACCGAAAAAACAGTACTGATTGAAAACGGCATAATGAAAAGCTATTTGCACGACCGGCTAAGTGCACAACATTATGGTGTGAAGCCAACAGGTAGCGGCAGGCGCGAATCGTTTCGACATATCCCGTTGCCACGTATGCGCAACACATACATGTTGCCGGGCCCGCACAAAAGGGATGAGATTATAAAAAGCGTAAAAAAAGGTATTATTGCCGATACTTTTACCAATGGCCAGGTGATGATTGGTGGCGGCGACTTTACTTTTTACGTAAAATCGGGTTTTTTGATTGAAAACGGCAAAATTACAAAGCCTATAAAAGATATAAACATAATTGGGAATGGCCCCGAGGTATTAAAAAATATTACTATGGTAGCCGATGACTTTAAAATGACAGAAGGCGGCTGGACTTGTGGTAAAGAAGGGCAGGGGGTAGCTGTTTCAATGGGTTTGCCTACGGTAAAAGTATCAAAAATTAATGTTGGTGGGGTTTAAGTAGAATTAATAATATATAATTAGGGTGTTGCCATTCTATACAAGTTTTTCATAGGGTAATGAAATATCAAAATTATAGATTTTAGATTAAAGATTATAAATTAACCCCCTAACAATCAATATTTTAAACAACGAGGCCTGTTTTTTAAGTGCCTGACAGATAGGGTGTTATGGTAACCTGACAGACTATTGAAAAGATAAAACAATCAGCAGGATTAAAAATTGAATATAGAAAATCATAAATAAAAAAAATGAACATATACGAAAAAGAATTATTAGCCCAATTTGTAATTGATACAGCCAAAAAGCATGGCGCCCATGAAATAGCTTTAAATATTAGTAACGATAATGGGGTCGATATCCAGTATCGTGACGGAGAAATTGAGCAGTTGCAAGAAGCACAGCAAAGCGGGCTTTCTATTGCAGTTTATGTAGATCATAAATACTCAAGCCACTCAACAAACGATTTGAACAAAAATAATTTGCAAAGGTTTATTGAACAGGCAGTTTTATCAACAAAATACCTTACCGCCGATAAATTCCGCTCATTACCTGATCCCGGCTTATACCCGAAAGATTTGAGTTTGGACCTGCAATTATTTGATAAGAAATTCGGGGAAATAGATACAAAATTTAGGCTTGAAACAGTAAAAGCAATATATGATGCGGCAAAAACCAGAAGCGATAAAATTATTTCTGTAGCTTCAGGATATGGCGATGGAACATACCATAGCCTTAAAGTGCATAGCAATGGGTTTTCAGGCATTAAAGAAGGCACCTCTTTTTCAGCAGGTGCCGAAGTAACTGTTCGTGATGGCGATGCCCGGCCTGAAGATTGGTACTATATTCAAGGCTTGTTTAAGGATGATGTTTTAGATGTTAAAACCATTGGCGAAAAAGCTGCAGATGGTGCTTTAGGTAAAATTGGGCAAACTAAAATAAAATCAGGCAAATATAGTATGCTGGTTGAAAACCGTGCCGCACAGGGTTTAGTTTCAATGTTAATTTCGCCTTTATCTGCAGCAGCCATACAACAAAAAAGTTCGTATTTAGAGGGTATGCTCAATAAAAAAGTAGCCTCTGATATTTTAAGCATTGTCGATGATCCTTTTGTTTTTAAAGGTCTGGGTTCTAGGCTGTTCGATGGGCAAGGGATTGCTTCAAAAAAAAGGGTGGTTATTGAAAAAGGGATACTTAAAACCTATTTTGTTGACGATTATTACGGACGGAAATTAGGGATGGAAATTAATGGAGGGAGCAGTTCGAATTTTATTTTTGAAACAGGCAAAAAATCTTTTAAAGAAACAATTGCATCATTAAATAAAGCTATTTGGGTAACCAGCTTTAACGGTGGTAACTCAAATTCAACAACAGGCGATTTTTCATTTGGGGTTTCAGGTTTCCTTATTGAAAACGGACAAGTTATTAAACCAATAAATGAAATGAATATTTCGGGCAACTCAAAAGTGTTATGGCAAAGCCTTATTGAAATACTAAACGATCCTTTTCCTTATTCAAAATGGCATGTACCTTCAATGTTATTTGATGGCATTTCGTTTAGTGGTTTATAGTTTATGGTCTTTAGTTAATTGGTCATTGGGTCACTGGTTGGTCATTGCCAACTAGCTGAATATTAGCGACTAATGACTTAATGACTAATACTACTTTACGAAGTTATAATTATCTGACAAATAGGCTGAAAGCCTTATTTAATTCAGCCCAAGGCAACGCCTTAGGTAAAAAGAAAAAAATGTTTTTACGGACTGAAAGTCCAGGTTAATTTGATATAAGCACTAAGTGCTATTTAATGTTTACGCACTGGTGCAAATATCTTACAATATGCAAGTTGCGTAAAAGTAAATATACAATTAATTTTGCATGGGTACTTATTGATAAGTTGGGCTTCAGCCCGCAATTAATTTTGATGTTTACCATAACCGAGGCGTTGCCTTGGGCTGAAATGATTTAGCCTTTCAGGCTGATTATTAGTAAGTTTTAAGTTCGTAAAGTAGTACTAATGACTTTTTTTATGAGAAAAACCCATAACGCATTGATAATTTGCTTAAACATCAGGAGTTTTTAATCTAACATTTAAAGTATAATGTTGTTATTGAGGGTCAACATCAAATATTATCTGGATATTTTTGAACTTATCAATTTTTATTAATTGCGTGGCATAATAGTAAATGTTTTTTTTTAAATGCTTTATATTTAGTGTCCTGTCTAGTTTAATAATAATGCTTTTTAAAAATAAATCGTGTGTTTTACTAATAACTGGGTATTCTGGTCCCAATACATTATTGTTTAATA
>NBLH01000059.1 GCA_002084525.1 Bacteroidetes bacterium 4572_117
TATCCCACTAGTGGCTGGTAGTCAATCTTCAGCAGAAAATTTCACGGTTTTAATTGTTGAAGATGAAGAAATAAATCACCTATATATAAATATGTTGTTGGAATTTTCTGGATTGAATTTAAAAACCTTACATGCAAAAAACGGGAAAGAAGCCATTGATACGTGCAACGAAAACCACCAAATTGATTTAGTTTTAATGGATTTAAAATTGCCGATAATCAGTGGTTATAAAGCTACGAGCTTAATAAAAGAATTCAGGCCAGATTTACCGATAATTGCACAAACAGCATATTCAGCAAAAGATGATATTGCAAAAGCTACTTTAGCTGGTTGCGATGACTTTATTTCGAAACCAATGAGCGAAGAGAGTTTAATATCAATGATAAGTAAACATTTAAAAATTGAAACAGCTACAAATTTACCAGAAAAAACTGATTAAAACATTAATTCTGTTATTTGTTCTAAATCTTGGGCCACCCAAAGCAAGTACCATATCAATATTATTATCAATACCTAACTGTATAGCTTTGCTTACATCATCAACAACCGGGTTTGGTTTAATGCCGCTAAATTCAATTATCTCAATACCAAATTTTTTAAGTTGCTGGGTTACATCGTTATACGAACCATTTTTTTTAACCGAACCGCCACCATAAACAAGCAAGGCTTTTTTGCCGTAAAGATTTATTGTTTTTCCTAAATTGGCAACAACATCCTTCCCAAAATGAACTTTTACAGGATTATATGCGACAAAATTTTCCATACAGTTTTTTTTTATTAATTTGCTACCCGTAAAAATATATATATTATTTAAAAAAAAATGGTGGATAAAAATCCAAAAAATATAACAAATAATCAAATAGAAATTCTTCAAAACGAATTACTAAAAACAAAACAGAGTTTATTGCTGTCAGAAAAAAGGGAAAGCATTCTTAAAAAAAATATTGATGATAACAATGAGGTAATCAAAGAATTAAACAAAACAATTGAAACTTTAAATGAAACTTTCGCAGAATCGACCAAAAAACAAAAAAAAGTTGAACTTAGGTTCAGGTCTATGAGCGAAAGTATACCTTTCGGCGTTTTTGTTTGCAATTCAGTTGGCGAAAACATTTTTGTTAATAGTTATTATTGTAAACTAACTGGCCAAAAATATGACGAAGCACTAGGAACCGGGTGGTTAAAGGCTATACACCCTTCTAATTTAGTTGCTGTACAAAAAAGGTGGCAATCGTCGCTAAAAAAAAGCCCTATGCATTTTAATATGATTTATAAGATTTTTAACCGCCAAGATAAAAAAACTTATGAAATTCATTCTACAGTTAAAGAAATGGTACACAACAACAAATTATTGGGTTTTGTAGGGGTTGTTGAAAATATTACCAAAGAAAAAAGGCTTATCGATAAATTAAAAAATTATAAACTAATAATAAGCAATTCATTTGAAATGATGTCCTTAATTAGCAGGGATTTTGAATATATTGCAGTAAACGATTCGTATGTTAAGGCCCACGGGTTAAAAAAATATCAGATTGTAGGTAAAACTTTTGAACAATTATGGGGCAAGGAGCTTTATGAAAAAAAAATAAAGAAAAAATTGGAGGAAGTTTTTTCGGGAAAAGTTGTAAGATACCAGGATTGGTTTGACTTTGAAAACCTTGGAAGGAGATATATGGATGTGATATACCAACCTGTTTTCGGAAACAGGGGAAAAGTCAAATTAATAACCGTTAACACTCTGGATATTACCGACTTAAAAGAAACCCAAATGAATCATGAAAAGGCCGTAGTCGAAGCTGAAAAGGCAAACAAGGCAAAAAGCGAATTCTTGGCCAATATGAGCCACGAGATACGTACACCGCTAAACGCAGTAATAGGGTTTACAGAGCTTCTGGAAAGCCAGATAACCGATAACAAACAAAAAAAATATCTTGGTTCGGTTAAAGCAGGTGGGCGCAGTTTGTTAACCCTTATCAATGACATACTTGACCTTTCAAAAATTGAGGCCGGAAAAATGGAGCTTATTTTTGAGCCGGTACACATAAGTTACTTAATTGAGGAAATTAGTCAGATTTTTTCAATTAAAATAGAAGAAAAATCTTTACTTTTAGAAACTTATATCGACCCGCTTTTACCTAATTATGTTGTTATTGACGAAATAAGGCTTAGGCAAATATTGTTTAACCTTGTTGGAAATGCAATAAAATTTACCAAAGAAGGGACTATTAAAATATTTGTTAAACTTATTAAAAAAGAAAAAAGCACCATTGATTTAGAAATTAATGTTGAAGATACAGGAATTGGTATCCCTATTGACCAGCAAACTGAAATTTTTAGGGCATTTAAGCAGCAAATAGGCCAAAGCACAAGAAAATACGGAGGAACCGGTTTGGGGCTGACTATTAGTAAAAAACTGGTTGAATCAATGGGTGGCAAAATCAGTGTTGAAAGCAAAGTTGGGGAATATGCAAAATTTTCGATTAATTTTACCGGGATTAGGGTGGCGGCTTCGGCTAAAAAGAAAAATTTGCAAGGCACAATCGAAGAATATGACTTAATTTTTGAACCTGCAAATATTTTGGTTATTGACAGGGTTGTAGAAAACCGCGACCTGATTATTGCAAACTTTGCAGATACCAACTTAAACATTATTCCGGCAAGTAACGCAAAAAGTATCCTAAATTCAAATAAATTGCAAAAAATCGACATGGTAATTGTAGATGTAAAATTCCATGATACAGAAGATTGTAAAATACAAGAGTTATGTCAAAAGCTGAGGCAAAAAAGCAATACTGCAATAATTGCAATGTCAACATCAGTTATCAGCAAAGAAAGATGCAAAGTACAAGTTGATTTTAACGATTACCTTATAAAACCAATGAAGCGGGTTGAATTGCTTACAACTGTCTCGAAATTTTTAAAGCATAAAAAAACCAAGAAAAAAGAAATTGTACACGAAATACCGGAATGTAAAGAATCGTTATCGAAACTAAGTTTAAAACCCGAATTTGAAGAAATTGTAAAACAAATTGACGAAAAATTGATACCAATATGGGAAAAAGCAATACGTGATGAACTTTCAGACGATATAGAACGGCTTTCAAACGAATTAATATCTTTCGCAGAGGAACATGAAATAAAAATTCTTATTAAATTTGCAAACAATCTTTCAGATTATTTAAATAGCTTTGATTTAGAAGAAATGACTAAAAGCCTGAACCAGTTTCCTGATATCATTAAAAAGATAAAAGGGGGTTAATTATGATAACACTTCGTTAAATTATAAATTATAGATTTAAGTTCTAATAATCAGAATTTTGAAAGCTGAAATCTTGTCTGTAATTCGCTATTAATCAGCACTTTATAGAATTTTAACAAGCCATTGAGACTGTGTGAAAACGAATTTGCAAATAGTACTTATAACTAGCAACGGCAACACCTTAATAGTATAACAATATAAACATATTCAATAAATAAATTTGTAATGTACCAAAATAACAACCCTAAAATATTAATTATTGATGATATTGCTGAAAATATTAAAGTGGTAGCCAATGTTTTAAAAAAACATAATTTTAATATCAGCTTTGCAAAAAGTGGGGCAAATGGTATCGAAAAAGTTAAAAAAATACAATTCGATTTAATACTTCTTGACATTATGATGCCAGAAATGGATGGTTTTGAAGTATGCAGATTGTTAAAAAAAGATATTAAAACAAAAGATATTCCGGTAATTTTTTTGACAGCCAAAACAGATGAGATGAGCCTAAAAAAAGGCTTTGAAACAGGTGGTGTCGATTTTATAACTAAACCATTCAAATCTAGCGAATTAATAGCACGCGTTAACTCACATATACAATTAAAACTTGTACAAGAACAGTTGAAAAAAACTAATGAAGAAATTCAACTGGCCAACGAGAATAAAGATAAGTTACTTTCTATTATTGCCCATGATTTGCGAAACCCTTTTTCTGTACTAATTGCTTTTTCCAAATTACTGGTAGATTCTTATGATGAATTTTCGAAAGAGGATGTAATGATTTATATAAAATCCTTTTATCAAACCTCAAAACAGGGTTTTAGCCTTTTAGATAACTTGCTTAAATGGTCAAAATCGCAAACCGGGAAAATGGAAATAACCCCTGAACGACTTGACTTAAACGACCTGGTTGAAGAAACAGTTACATTGTTAAACTCACAGGCATTAAATAAAAACATAAAGATTAGAAACAAAGTACCAAAAAATATTTTTGCCTTTGCTGATTTAAATATGACCTTAACAGTGTTACGCAACTTAATAAGTAATGCTATTAAATTTACAAATTCAAAAGGTAAAGTTTCTGTTTTTGGAGAACGAAACAAAAAGCAAATAAAAATTATTGTAACCGATAATGGTGTAGGCATTGATGCTTCAGATATTAAAAAAATATTACGTATCGATATTAAGCATAGTACATCGGGTACAGTTGGTGAAAGGGGGACCGGCTTAGGTATTATTTTGTGTAAAGAGTTTATTGAGAAAAACAATGGGGAATTTGTTATTGAAAGTAAACCAGGAATTGGTAGCAAGTTTAGCTTTACACTACCAAAAATAGAAAAAAATGACTGAAAATAAGCCTAAAATCCTGATTGTTGATGATTTTTTGTTAAATATTCAGATAATAGGAAAAATACTAGCTGATACTGATTACAATATATCTTATGCAACCGATGGTGTTTCAGCCATAGAAAAGGTGAGTAATGTAAATTTTGATTTGATACTGCTTGATATTATGATGCCTGAGATGGATGGTTTTGAGCTTTGCAGGATACTAAAAAAAGAAAAAAAAACTAAAGATATCCCTGTGGTTTTTTTAACCGCCAAGGCTGACGAAAAAAGCATAATAGAAGGCTTAAAGGCTGGTGGTCAAGACTATATAAGCAAACCTTTTCATGCACAAGAATTGTTAGCTAGGATAAAAACCCATTTAAAATTAAAATTTCAGTCAGAAAAGCTATCAAAAATAATAAACGAACTTTCTTATAAAAACGAAAAAATAAAAGGTAGTATCCGATATGCAAAAATTATCCAGGCTGCCCTATTTCCAAGCATTGAAAAAATTAAAAATGATTTTGACGACTTTTTCCTAATTTTTAAACCAAAAGATATTGTTTCAGGCGATTTTTATTGGTATCACAAAACTGAAAACTACCAAATTTATATTATTGCAGATTGCACCGGACATGGTGTTCCGGGAGCAATGCTTTCAATGGCTGGTAAAACATTTCTCGACCGGATTGTAAAATACGATATGGTTACACAACCCGATGAAATTCTGAATAAACTAAATGAACTTTTTTTGCACCTGCTGAAACATTCTGAACACGAAATAACCGACGGGATGGAGATTTCGGTATTTAAATTTGACAAGCAAAAACAGCAAATCCAATTTAGTGCGGCCGGACAAGATTTGCTTTATTTTAACAACAATGACACAATTGTAATTAAAGGTGATAAAATGTCAATTGGTGGCTTTGAAAAAGAATATACCGAAAATTATAAGTTAAATATTATTGATATTGAAAAAGGCAATAATTATAAATTTTACATGTATACTGATGGTTATATCGATCAGATAGGTGGTGATAATGGCAAAAGGTTTACAAAAAAAGGTTTAAAAAAATTAATTGCAGAAAATAAAGACAAAACAATGCCAACACAAGAAACCAAATACCGTGAAACACTTGCTGAATGGATAAACAATTACAAACAGATGGATGATATTACTTTTACCGGTTTTTCAATATTGGGTTGATAGTTACCAAACTTTTCAAGTTTGTACTTCTTCATACGGAGTTATTCATATTCAAGCCTTATCAGGCTTGTTCCCGCCCATTGTTTCGGCAGCCTTTTTGTATTCCTTGGCTTTGAATTGCTTTAAGGCCACTTGGTGGGCACGTTTTAAGAGTGTTCGCTGTGTCACTTCATAATAGCTCGGTGGTGGATAGCTTTTCTCCATATATAATTCAGCAGCTTTTTTAATATCTCCATCAGCTAAAGCTTCATTTAAATTCACCCCTTATAAACTTCATCTTGCGTAACAACAGCCAAAACCCACGAGAAATCACCGTTGCTAATTTTTGTGTTACAATATTCGCATGTTCCGCTTTGTCCCATTTTATCGGCAGTTGCACCACAATTTGGACATGTTCCGTAATCATAAGCATCTGTTTTAACACCTGTTCTTCGGATAAATGTCCAGTATTCGCTAAATTTTCTGTTTTTTCTATCTGATCCGCCAATAACTTTCCCTCGATTATCCATTACATAATCTTTACAGGAAGCAAAAACCCTGACTGTTACCGATTCATAAAACTTATCAAGTTCAATTTTTGCGAGCTTTACTTTCTTGATTTTCAGCTCATCAAGCTTGTTTGTTAAACCCTCTGCTTTATATGCGGCAATCCAAAACATATATGAATCAAATAAGCGATCACTTAGTAAATGACGGACTTTATCCAACTTATTTACCGACCATGCATCATAAATTTTAGTAAAATATTCGTGTACTACTTTGTTGTCAAACTTTGCTAACCATGCATCAGTATTAATGTTGTGATTATCAGCAAATTGCTTTAATTGATTTTCGTTATCAGGATGATAAATTGTAGATAACCGTGTACCCTTTTCTTTCTCATAATGAGCTAGCCCGCTTGTTTCAAAAACTTGTTGGTGTAATTTATTTCGGCTGCTTACATACCATTGCATTTCACCGTTTTTTACCAATGTACCACAACTTTCACATGTTCCGGTATCGGTAAAACCAAGGCTTGCACCACATTGTGGACAAGCAAGTTCCCGCATTTTTTCAGGTACAGGCGATAATAAATTTGGGTTCCGTTTAAAGCTCCAACGCTCTACAACATCATACCTTGTTGTTTTCCCTCTTTGTAAAACAGTATAATTTGCTTCAATATCAACCGAAATAAGCGTTGTGCTCGGATAAACGGTCTTTATATTCATGTTGCCAATAACAATTTTTTCATATTCCTTTTTTGTTTTCCGTTTTTTGTGCTTTATTATTTCTTCGGTTGTTAAATAAGGGCTTAGATTTTTAAATTCCTTTTTTTCGTGCAGGGCATAAAATTTTGTAAATACCGAAGATACAAAATCAAAAAATAAAGTGCCCGAGAAATTAGGATCTACCGACTTGATTCTCCTTAAATTAGCAGCCATATTTACCATATTTTCGTTAATATCTTCTTTTGATGGTACGGAAACTAGTCCTTTTTCCCTTATTTTTTCAATTACCGAATTAATCCCCACCCAAACAAGCACAAGTACTATTAAACCGAATATGGCATAGCCTATCCAATCGGGCAAATCCACACCAGAAACATCACGGTTTTTATCAACTTCCACATCATCCCAATATGAACTTTCCTTTTCGGAAGAAGCATTATTTGTGGAATATGTATTTGTTGAAGAGGGACTTGATTTCTTTTTTGTACTGTTGTACGAGTGGCCTCCTCCAGGACGCGCATAAGTTACTTCTGGCACTAAGGTGCTGATTACGAGAAGAGTAAGTAAGCTTACTTCTATAATAAAAAGTAATCGTTTCATCCGTTTAAATTTTAATTGTTTTTATGGTCGGATGGAACATCCACATCCTGCAACTTGCACACTCAAAGCTAATTACACTTAATAATCATGTTCGTGTGTGTTAAATTGCTTATCATGGATGTTTCATCCGTTTAAATTTTAATTGTTTTTATTTTTCGTATGGAACACCCACATTCTATAAGGTTTATTATAGTTTTATAAATCTACATCTAAATTATCAGGTAATTCATTTACATCATCTTCGGTTGATGGTATATATCCTGAAAATATTGTTTTGCAGTTTTTTAATTGACCAATAAATTCATTAGCAATATTTTGTGTACTGAATATATTTTGAAAACCAGTTTTTATTTTTTTCCATTCTTCATCAGGTAAAGCAGTTTCTGCACCCCTATCAGCAATAATAAATACTTTTTTCTCAAAAAGTGATACATAAATTAGTACACCTACTTTCTCTGAAGTATGCCTTATACCGCCTTTTTGAAAAGAAGCCCTTGCGAATAGTTCAACTTGCTTCTGTTTCCTTTTTTTGTTAGTGAGTATCCTTTTAATAGGTGCAATAAATTCAACCACTGAAAAGCCTATAAAAAATGACACAATACTCAGGAAATAAATTAAATACACATTATATATTGTGGGTGCAAACATAAAATAAGTGTATACCAAAAACATAAATACAGCTCCTGCAGCAAAGGAAACGTCAATATACCTGCCTGATTGTGATTTTATCATAGCAACGACTTCTACCAATGAGCTGTCTTCTATTTCATCAATAGTTTGATACAGCTTTGTTTTAAAATCTTCTTTAAATAATTTCATGTTTTTATCTAATTATTTCAATTATTTGCAAAAAAATCTAATACTTTTCCTCGTCTCTTATCAAACGAACACCTGCCCCAACACCTTCCATAAAACGTTTTCTGATAAAAACATGCTCATATTCTCTTTCAAAAATACAAAGCCATGCATTATCATTATCAATTTTTGTTGCAGACCAGAAGCCTACTTCATTACCTTCATGGGCAAAAGCCATACTTTCTTGATAAAACCAACCGCTATAAACAATATTTAATTCTTTACTTAATGAACTAAAAGCCTTGTCGCCATAATTATTTATTAAAGTTTCAAATTCTTCTTTTGAAGGCAAATGCCAGCCATCAGGAGCTATATTTTGTGCAGTTGCCCAATCATACAAGCAACCATATTTTTCTATATTGGCATCTTTATCATCGTAAGCCCAAAAATTTCCATCAAAACCTCCATATTTCACGTGTTGGGGTTTGTATGCAAAATTTTCGGCCAACCAAAACTGGTCGCCTATTTTTACTACTTTGTATGTTTTACCGTCTCTATCATCAGTAAATGTTAATGGTGCTTCAGCTTTTGATAATTTTCCGTTTTGGTCTATTTTGTAATAGTTAAAAGTAGTTGTTAGTCCTGTTCCATTACCGATTTTTTTTGAAACTACTTGTTTACAAGATATTAACATTGTGTTGTCTTCTGAAAGTTCTATTTCTATCGAGCCGGATTCTGCCCTTCCCCCAAAAAAATAAATTTCCTCTTTTTGCGATATTATTTTACCATTTTCATCAACGGTTAACAAATTTGCTAATTCATTTGCATCATCCCTATAGGTTAAAAGTATTGTTGTATAATTTGGTGTTTCAAAAACAACAGGCTTATAACAATTTATTTCATCAATATTTGGGATATATTCATTACCAATAAATATTAATTGCTCTTCACTTATTCCTTCGTTAATCATCCTGGTTCTATCCGAATTAAAAACCGATTTTTCAGGTTTATAGCTTCCTGCTATAAAATTCTCAAATTCTTTATTATTTTCTTGGGTGGTTTCAGAACCCTTTGTTATGTTTCCATCTTGCCCTATTTTATAGTTTGTTATGGTTTTGTCGAGTTTTGTTTCAATTTCTAAATTTTCATTGACTGTTCCTGATAAAACCCAATTTTCTCCTTCACTGTCGTATGCAAAAGGAACTGATGCAATTATTTTACCTTGTGCAGAAATTGTATGCAACTTATATTCCAACAAAGCACCTTCCATTCCGCCCCAAATAGCGGCTGAAGGTATTTCGCCAACAATTATTATGTTGTAATCTTTGTTTTCAGAAGGCAATTTGCCAACATAATAATATTCGGTTTCGAAATACAATTTTCCTTTGGGGTTGTTTCGACTGAAACCACCTGTTGTATCGGTTAAAATATCTAAATATTCGGTTTCGATAGTTCCGTTTTTTTCCATTTCAGAAGATGAAACCGGAAGTTTCAGCGTTTCAAAATTTGAAAAAAACTTAGTTAATTTTTCAGAATTGTCGGTTTTATTATCGGAACTTGAACATGCAGAAAACATAACAATTGTTACAATTATTAATACAGCTAAATAAGATGTGATTTTTTTCATTGGTATATTTTTTTATTAATCTAAATTTTTATTTGGTCATTAAGTTGTTGATTATTATGGCTTTGACAGTCATTAAGTCATTAGTCATTGAATTAAGTTGAATGTTTATTCGTTTATTTTTATATACAATTATCTAATCACCGATTACTAACCAGTTACCAATGAACGATTACTAATTACCAGTTACCAGTAACTAATTACCAATTTCTAGTTACTAATGAATACACCCAACATATACATCAATATATTTGAAATATGCAGTTTCGTAATGTTTTTTTACAAATTTTAGTGTTTCGCTAATTTCATTTTTGCCTTTTGAATAGCTTGCTACTACAACAATATACAAACCGGGTGTAAACCCTTCGTAATTTGTTGTGTATTCAACAGAAATAAAATTACCATCTTTGCCCCTGCCCCTTTGAACGTAGGCCGGGTACTCAAAGCCATTTTCTTCGCATTCTTTTTTTGAAATGGAAAGCCCGAGTGTTTTATTATATTCGAGGCCCCTGAAATCAATTTTGTAGCCTAAATGTTTGTGGGCCTCCGTGGCAACCCGTTTTGCCAATTCATAGTTTTTTGAGGCATGGATTATTAAAAAGCCTATTTTTTCTGTTTGCGAAATTTCTTGTGCGCTTAATTGCGATATTGCAAAAAGCATAAGTAATAATGTGGTAATCTTTTTCATTTTTTTTGTTTATTAATGTATTAATATTTGATATTTATATTTTAGAATGCTGCAATTAAATATCTTCTTATTCCTGTAATTCTATATCCCATAATTAAAAAAATGTTAAGTTTTCTAAACCTCTGTCAGAACCACTTCTAATTATCTTGTGTCCCTAACTCCATCAACAAATTTGGTTTCACTTAATAGCTTTCCATTTTTATCATAATCCTTTATAATTCCGGTTCCATCCTTCAATGTCCCTTTGTCCAGTTTGTTACCTTTTATATCAAAACAATGAATAATATTCATTAGTTTTCCATATTTTGATTCAGTTTCCTGATATAATTGTCCATTTTTGTAATATGTTGTCCATGTACCATCTGGTTTTCCAATAGCGTAATTTTCAAGTTTTTTTAATTGGCCGTTTTCAAAATATTCTCGTTGCTCGCCTTGTTTAATACCGTCAATAAAGTTTTTAAGCTCCCTTAATTGACCGCTCTCATAATAGAACTTATGCTCTTTATTGGGGTTATTGTATTTATACTCCCCAATTTCTTTTATTTGCCCATTTTCATAATAAAACTTCCATTCACCTGTTCTT
>NBLH01000004.1 GCA_002084525.1 Bacteroidetes bacterium 4572_117
ACTGTTTTAAACGGATAAATAAACAAATAAAGCAATATGGACACAAACATCATCCAAATAATATCAAATGCAAAAGCTACATGGTCGATATGGATTTCCTGTATCATACTAGTTATACCAAGCACAGCCATAATGTTAAATATGTTTGAACCTATAATATTTCCAATTGAAATATCTGTTTGCTTTTTTAATGCAGCAATTATAGATGCAGTTAATTCAGGCACGCTGGTGCCAAAAGCCACAATTGTGATAGAAATAACCCTTTTGCTAAGCCCCCATTCAACAGCAATATTCACAGCTGAGTTAACCAATAAATCGGCACCTAAAGCTAGCCCAAGAGATGAAACAACGACCAAAATTATTGAAATATACAATTTGTATTGTGGTTTTATGGTTTTCTCATCCTGCCCCGTATCGTTGTCTTTATTAGATTTAGTAACGGAATAATATAAGTAGGCTGCTAACAGGGTGAATAAAATCAAACCCTCATAAAATCCCAAAATATTATTGAAAGTGAAAATATAAAGCAGTATCGAGGCAATCATCATTACCGGCCAATCAAGGCGCAGTGCGTTTTTATGCACAGGGATAGGTATTAATATTGCTGTAAAAGCCAACACTAAACCAATATTTGAAATATTTGAACCTATAACATTCCCAAAAGCAATTTCGGGGCTACCGGAAAGGGCAGCTTGCATACTTACTAATAGTTCAGGTGCCGAAGTACCAAAGGCGATAACAGTAACGCCAATTACCATGGTTGGGATTTTAAAATATTTAGCAATAGATACGCCCCCTTGCACTAAATATTTACCGCTAAAAACTAAAATGGTGAGCCCAAGAATGAAAATTAGATAATCCATAAGTCAGCTTAGCCCTTTATATTTTTTTTAATTTCAGTAACATCTTTCACGATATCAGTATCTGTAATTTCCTTTTTTATGTCATCTGTTGCCTTCTTAAACTCTTTTAATCCTTTTCCAAGCCCTTTTGCCACTTCAGGGATTTTTTTTGAACCAAAAAGAAGTAAAATAACAATAAGGACTATAAATATTTCAGGGCCGCTTATAAATAAAAACTGGGTATACATAACAAAATACTTTTAGTATTTTTAATCAAATAAAAATAAAAACTGGATTTAAAACGCAAATATAACAAAAGTAAATAGAAAAGCCACTACAAATTGCAATGGCTTTTTTATTGATAATAATTTCTTCTATGTTATTTTCTATCTTTCTTTTTACCGCCTTTGTATAGTTTGCGCTCATCAACTACTTCTTTTTCCGTAGCTTTAATTGTGTCGAACACAACTGGTGTAGCAATGAAAAGCGAAGAATATGTACCAACAACAACACCAATTAACAAAGCAAATACAAACCCTTGAATTACTTCAGATACGGTCAAAAACAACCACCGTATCATTCAACGAGTAACCAATTACTGTAAGAATAGCTGCAATAAATGCTTGATCTATCTCAAGCGAAAATGGCATAATTCCGTATAATATTGAAAATATCCCAAGGGTTATTAACACATCATGGGCTAATGCAACAATAGCACCAATACCAAACTGCCAATTTTTAAACCTAACAAAAATATATACAAACATTATAATCAAGGAGAAAATAATAGAATATATTGCAGCAATTTTAATGTCATCGGCAATAGTAGGCCCTACTTTTCGTGAGCTTTGCCTGTAATCACTTATAAATTTTTCAAAATTAACATCACCATCAAATATTGGCAGTAATTTGGTATTAGAAGGGTTAACTTTCATTTCTTCCCTAATTTTCTCATCTAAAACCTTGAGGCCTTCATATAACTTAGCTTCTACAATGCTGTCTGAATTGGCATCATCATTATCAACCATAAATATAGTACTGATTTTTACTTGGTTGTCACCTCCATAAGTTTTCACTTCGGGAGTATTCCCATCAAATGGGGTGGCAAGGTTTTTAGCTATTTCAACAGTATTTACATCATTTTCAAATTTTACGACATATGTTCTACCGCCTTTAAAATCAATCCCTTGTTTTAGTCCCCTAGTGGCTAAAGAAACAATACCAAGAATTACTATAATAACTGAAATTCCATAAAACAATTTCCTTTTGCCTATAAAATCAATATTAAGGTTTTTAAATGCATTTTCGGTAAATTTAGTTGAAAAGCTAATAGTCTTCTTTTTATCTAACAACCAAATAAACACCAAACGGGTAATAAAAATAGCTGAAAATAAAGAAGTCAAAATACCAATCATCAACGTAATAGCAAACCCTTTTATTGGCCCGTGACCAAATATGAATAAAATCACAGCTGTTAAGAATGTTGTAATGTTGGCATCAAGAATTGCAGAATAAGCATTATTATAACCATCGGCAACAGCCAGTTTAATACCTTTACCTAAGGATAATTCTTCCCTTATCCTTTCATAAATCAGCACGTTTGCATCAACCGACATACCAATGGTAAGCACAATACCAGCCATACCAGGCAATGTAAGTACAGCACCAAAAGAAGATAATACACCAAAAATAAAGAAGATATTTGTAATAAGCGCTATATCAGCAACATAACCTGCCGTTTTGTAGTAGAATATCATATATAACAGTATTACAAAAAATGCAATTACAAATGATATTAAACCCGAATTGATTGCCTGTTCACCTAATGAAGGACCAACGATTTGCTCTTCAATAATACGTGCAGGTGCTGGTAATTTACCAGATTTTAAAATATTTGCAAGGTCTTTTGCTTCTGTAACAGTAAAATTACCTGATATTGAAGACCTGCCACCTTTAATTTCGCCATTTACTACCGGATATGAATAAACAAAATTATCTAAAACAATTGCTATTTGTTTACCAATATTTTCTTTTGTTATCCTTGCCCATTTTTGTGCACCTTCAGCATTCATACTCATTGAAACCTCCGCTGTTGCTTGGTTTTGACCAAATTCATCACGTGCATTAGTGATTACTTCACCGCCTAAAGCAGGTAAACCATCACGGTTTGTTACTTTAATGGCAATAAGCTGAAAGTATTCGCCTTTTGTTTTATAATCGATAGGCTTAACTTCCCAAATCAGTTTAAGGTTTCTTGGCAATATTTCTTTAACTTGCTTTAATTTAAGGTATTTGTTTACTTTGCCTGTATCTTTTATGTGTGATGTACCTACTGCGGCACCTTTTAGTAATTGCCCATCACGTTCACTTGGCCTCAAAACGGCAAACAACGGATTTTCTTTTTCAAATGCAGCAAAAGCGTTATCAGTCGATACTGATTTTGTTGTATCCTTTTCAATTTCCTCTAAAAGGCTTAAGGTGGTATCTTTTTTAGTTTCACCGTCAACTGCAAGCACTGTCGAATCTTTCAGGGTTTCTTCAGTTACAGCTTGTTCCGTTGTTGTCGAATCTTTGGTTTCAAGGCTTTCGTCTTTAGCTAAAACTTCCTTTACCTTATCGTTGGCTGCCCTTAACGACTCAAATATTTCGGTGTTATCAAATGTTTCCCAAAACTCAAGGTTAGCAGTCCCTTGCAATAATTTCCTTACACGTTCAGGATCTTTAATACCTGGTAGTTCAACCAACACCCTGCCCGCAACGTCCAATCGTTGTACGTTTGGCTGTGTTACACCAAAATGGTCAATACGTGTACGGATAATGTTGAATGAATTATCAATGGCATCCTGTGTTTCTTTACGAACTATTTCAATTACTTCTTCGTTGGTTGAATTGTAAGTAATCCTGTCTTTTAAATCAATTGTATTAAAAATTGCGGCAAGGCGTGCACCTTCCGGGGCCACTTCGTTAAAAGCCTGCCCAAACAGTGTTACAAAGTCATCCTGACTGTTTTCCTGGAGTTCTTTAGCCCTATTTAAAGCACTAATAAAAACTTCATCTTTATTGTTGTTTGAAAGTGACCTTATTAAATCAACTACCGATACTTCAAGAATTACGTTCATCCCCCCTTTAAGGTCAAGCCCTAAATTAATTTCTTGTGCCTGACAATCTTTGTACGAATACCATAAAAAGTAGTTGTCAATAGCTGCTATCGAATCAATATAAGCTGTTTCCTTTTGGAGGTTTCCTTTTGCGTATTCAGCAGCATCTTTTTTAACACCATTGGTTACCCAGGTAAAAGAAAGCTGATAAATACTCACTAATGTCATCGCAATTGCTAGTAGTATAATTGCTCCTTTGTTTCGCATTTTTCTTTACTTTAATTATATTTTATTTAACTATCCATTTTTTAAGAGCGCAAATATATAGATTTTTTTTTAAAATAAAGACTTAAAGTATAGTTATCATTATTATAAGGCCAACATGAGAACTTTAATGTATAATTGAGCATGGCCCAAAAAAACACACAACACACAATTTTGCAAAAAGAATAATTGTTTTAGTGCTGTGTGTCAGTATAATAACGAACTTGTCAATTAACTAATTTGTTGAAATTTTAGATTTTAGGAAAGACTAATGTTTTAACAAGAAAATGGTAAGGTACTATATATTGCTATAGTTTCGCAGATGTTATAATGTTTCGTTAATCATCTGTTTCTGAAAACGCATTAATTACATATGGTTTAATTAAGTAAATTACAAATTCCATTTTGTTATTGCTAAGAATTGGCTTTTTTTAGTGGAATTTTGTGCCTTTGTGTTTTTGTGGCGTTTTTTCCTTTTGCCACGAAAGCCCTAAAACACAAAAAAACCCACAATTTATTGCAAATTACTGACTATCTGCACCGTATCATATTATATGTTTAGCTGCGAAACATCAGTATATAAATTATATACAAAAAATGCCGATGATAAAATATCATCGGCATAATTATACACTTTATGATAATAATTAAAATAATCTCATATCGCCAATTCCTATGCCAGACAAGCTGGAAAAGTTTTGACAGGATTTACATGATTAACATGTTTTTAATTCAAATTCTGCAAAAAAAACCAACAATATTGAAATTAAGATACCAACCGGCATTATTTTGCTGGCCAAATTATTATGTTGTTAAACTTTGCTAAAAAACAAATTTTTTACTAAATTCGATTAATATTAGTGTGTTTTAAGCTAAAAAAAATCAGTATGAATCCGTTAAATCAGTGTTATCAGCATTCCTGTTTTTTGTTTGTAGCAAAGCTACGCTAAGTTATTCATCTAATAACCCATTTGTTTTACGGACAGCTTCTGCCGAAGAAACAAGTTTTTCTTTTTCTGCGTCAGATAATTCGATTTCAAGGATTTTTTCCACACCATTTTTACCGATAACAGCGGGAACCCCAATACATATATCGTTTAAGCCATATTCACCTTCAAGGAAACAAGAACAAGGGAACATTTTTTTTGAATCCAGGGCAATGGCTTTTACCATTTCTGAAATAGCTGCCCCTGGTGCATACCAAGCACTTGTCCCTAACAATTTAGTAAGGGTTGCACCCCCAACTTTAGTTGCTTCTACAACTTCTTGCCTTTTTTCAACTGAAATAAGTTCAGCAACAGGAACACTATTACGCGATGCTTTTTCAATTAACGGAACCATCCCCTTATCACTGTGTCCGCCAATTACCATTGCTGAAATTTCAGAAGTTGGGCAATCCATTGCTTCTGCTAATCGATATTTGAAACGTGCACTATCTAAAGCCCCGCCCATACCAATAACTTGATTTTTCGCTAACCCTGAGCTTGTTGCTACTAAATAAGCTAAAGTATCCATTGGGTTAGAAACAACAATAATAATTACATCTGGCGAATGCTCTAATAAGTTTTTTGTTACATCTTTTACAATTCCGGCATTGATACCAATAAGTTCTTCACGCGTCATACCAGGTTTACGAGGAATCCCACTTGTAATAACAGCAACATTACTATTTGCAGTTTTCGAATAATCACCTGTAGTTCCAACAATTTTTGAATCAAACCCATTCAAAGAAGAGGTTTGCATAAGATCCATTGCTTTACCTTCAGCAAATCCTTCTTTTATATCCAATATCACTATTTCATCGGCAAAATCTTTAATAGCGATATACTCAGCTGCACTAGCACCAACAGCACCAGCTCCTACAACAGTTACTTTCATAATTTTATATTTAAATTAGTTATTTATTACATTTGATTTATAACGCTAAATTACGGCAAAATTTGCTCTTATCAAATATATTTAACAACATATACAAATAGCTCGAACTGACAATATTTATTTTATTGTCCGTAATCTAACATCCCAACTTCTAATTACTTGACATCTAATGTAAAACACTAAGAATTAAGTTGCCAAGAGTAATTAATCCTAGTTTAACTATTCTCTTAAACCGCAATGACTCTGAAACTTACAAGACTTTTCCACACCAATGGTGTAAATATGCATGCAATAAATAAACTTAGAATCTTATTTTATTAAACGTAACTGTATTATATTTGCAAAATAATTAAAACATGTAATATGACATTAATAAAATCAATTTCTGGAATTAGGGGCACTATTGGTGGAAAACCCGGTGAAGGTTTAAGCCCTTTGGATGTTGTGAAATTTACATCAGCATTTGGATTTTGGATAAAAAATAAGGGCACAGCCAATAAAACAAAAATGGTGGTTGGAAGAGATGCAAGAATATCAGGCCCTATGGTTAATCAATTGGTTTGCGCTACTTTAAGCGGGCTTGGTATTGATGTTGTTGATATTGGCTTGGCTACAACCCCAACAACTGAAATGGCTGTTGTTAAAGAAAAAGCTGATGGTGGTATTATTATTACTGCAAGTCATAACCCAAAACAATGGAATGCGCTTAAACTGTTAAATTCTAAAGGTGAATTTATTACTGATACAGATGGAAAAGAAGTATTACACAGTGCTGACATTGAGGATTTTATATTTGCAGATGTTGATATGTTGGGAACAATAACAAGCAATGAAAAAGCCCTTGATTTCCATATTGATGAGATTTTAAAATTACAATTAGTTGATATTGAGGCTATAAAAAAAGCTAATTTTTCTGTAGCTATTGATGCTGTGAATTCTGTAGGTGGTATTTCTATACCGCCACTCTTAAAAAAACTTGGCGTAAACAATATCACAGAGCTTTACTGCGAACCAAATGGTGTTTTTCCACATAACCCTGAACCATTACCTGAAAATTTAACTGAAATTTCTGCAATAATTAAAAAAAACAAGGCTGATGTTGGTTTTGTGGTTGACCCTGATGTTGACAGGCTAGCAATTGTAAATGAAGATGGTAGTATGTTTGGTGAAGAATATACTTTAGTGGCAGTTTCTGATTATATCCTGAATAACAAAAAAGGGAATACCGTTTCGAACCTTTCATCTACCCGTGCATTAAAAGATATTAGTGATAAACATGGTGTTGATCATTTTTCAGCAGCAGTTGGTGAGGTAAATGTTGTTACAACAATGAAAGAAAAGAATGCCATTATTGGGGGCGAAGGTAATGGGGGGATTATATATCCTGAATTACATTATGGAAGGGATTCATTGGTTGGGATTGCATTATTTTTATCGCATTTAGCAAAATCGGGTAAAAAATGTTCTGAATTAAGAGCCGGATACCCAAATTATTTTATTTCGAAAAATAAAATCCAACTTAGTCCTGAAATTGATGTTGAAAAAATCCTGATTAAATTTAAAGAAAACTACGAAAAACAGGATGTAAAACTAAATACAATTGACGGTATAAAAATTGATTTTGAAAGTGAGTGGGTACAGCTTCGTAAATCGAATACAGAACCAATAATTAGAATTTATGCAGAAAGCAAAACAGAGGAAAGTGCTAATAATCTTGCTGCAAAAATCATTAATGAAATTAAAGAGTTGATAAAATGAAGTACCTAAATCTATCAGCTTTTATTATTCTTTTATCTTTAACAACATGTAATGCCCAAAATAATGAACATCAAAACAATAATGATGGACAAGGGGAAGGGGACACGCATGTTATCGAAAATAAAAAACCAATAAAAAATAGGCCGTTTAACCCTAAAAATTTAAAGTTACTTTCAGAATTTATTGATACATTGTTGCTTGATCGGCACGATGTTGAGATAGGGATTTTTTTAAAAGACGATTCATTAAATACAAGCAGGGAAATTGAGATCGTTTTTTCGGGTAGTTCTAGCATACGCAGGTGGAACACGCTTGAAACCGACATGGACAAAATAAGTGTGCTAAATAGGGGCTTTGGGGGCTCTACTATACCTGATGCGATTTATTTTGCAGATATTTTGTTTTTTAAACATAATCCCTCGAAAATTGTGTTTTATTCAGGCGACAACGATGTTGCCTGGTTAAAATCCAGTACTGAAAAAATTTCAAAATCATATAAATTATTATTCAAGCTTTTAAGATCAGAACTACCTGAAACAAAAATTTTTATATTATCGGTAAAACCTTCACCTGGCAGAAGGCAGTTTTGGCCACAAATGCAAGAAGTAAACCAGTTTCTAGCAACGTTTTGTCAAGAAAATAACAAGTGCGAATTTATTGACGTTAGTAGTTGTTTACTTGATTCATCAGGAAATTTCAATAAAAAGCTATTTAATAATGATAATATTCATTTAAACGAAAAAGGATACCACCTTTGGGCAGATATTGTTTTTCAGGCTGTAAACAAAAACTGATGTTTTAAAACTGAAAGTAGATAAATGGCTGTAATTCAAACGTTTGGAATTGGTAAATGCCAAAAACAACAATTATTACAATCAAAGCCATAATCCACAGGGGTAAACTTACAAATGCGTTTTTATACCAATTTTTAAACGATGAGGGAAGCCAGTGGACAATATAAGCAAATAATAAAAGGGCAAATACATTTTTGTAGGCAATAGTCATTTCAATTATTTTTGAACTGTCAAAAGCATAAACTATTTGGCTAATCATTGCATTTGCTTTGTCCATTGTTTCTGAACGGAACCAAATGCGGGTCATTGTAATAAAATTGAATGTGATAAATATGGCGTAAAACCTTACCGCCCAAGTATGATTACCTTTAAAAGGGCTTATTTTTCGCCAATATTTATAAACAATTAACCCTATTCCGTTTAAACCGCCCCAAATTACAAATTGCCATGTATTGCCATGCCACAAACCACCCAAAAGCATGGTTATCATCAGGTTTAAATTTGTCCTGAACTCACCGTGTTTATTACCGCCCAGTGGTATGTATAAATAATCTTTTAGCCAAGTTGAAAGCGAAATATGCCACCGTTTCCAAAACTCGCCCACATGCAATGCTTTGTACGGCGAATTAAAATTAACAGGTAACCGAAAACCCATAAGCAAAGCCACACCGATAGCTATATCAGTATAGCCCGAAAAATCGGCATAAACCTGCATTGAATATGCATATAAACCCATTAGGTTTTCAAAACCGGAATAAGCTAACGGGTTGGAAAAAACCCGGTCAATAAAGTTTACGGCTATATAATCAGAGATAAACAGCTTTTTCAGCAACCCATTCAATATCAAAAATATAGCTGCGCCAAATTCTTTTTTACTAAGTACATATTCCTTATATAACTGAGGTACGAATTCAGATGCACGTACAATTGGCCCTGCAACCAATTGGGGAAAAAATGATACATAAAAACCATAATCGAGAATGTTTGTTACAGGTTTAATTTTTTTTCGGTAAACATCGAGTATGTAACTGATAGTTTGGAAAGTAAAAAAAGAAATTCCTACAGGTAATATTATCTTGTCAATATCAAAACCGCCACCTGAAAACTGGTTTGCCCATAAATTAAAGTAATTAACAACTTTAAAATCACTTCCAAAAACATAGTTTACCGAATTGATAAACATATAGGAATATTTAAAATACGAAAGCACAAATAAATTTAAAAACACACTCAATGCAACCAATAACTTCCTGTTTCGCTTGTTATCAGACTTATAAATACCTTTTCCTATAAAAAAATCAGATATTGTTGAAAAAACCAGCAATAAAAAATAAATTCCACTTGTTTTATAATAAAAAAATAAACTAAGGAAAAAAAGATAGCCGTTTCGGGGTGTTTTTTTCTTATAAATAATTGAATAACCGGCCATTACCACTGCAAAAAATGCCCAAAAATAAAAACGGGTAAAAATCAATGGCGATTTTGGGTTAAATTTTAATATTTCAATTATTGTATCAAACACTTTTTATTTTAAATTAAATGATTTAAGTTTATGATTGTACCTAAAACTTTGATTTAGCTGACATGTGATTATCGTATCCTTTAATAAATGCATTAAAAAACAAATCGCCTTTTAGTAAATATCCTTGCACATTAAAATGTATCAAATCTTTAACCATAAGGTTTTCCTGTTTCCAAAGCGACGATGAATTTAAGCCCCCCATAATCTTATAAAAATCCCAAACCCCGCAATTATTCTTTTTTGCCACTTCATAAATTACATTTTCAGCTAATTGCGTATTTACGTTCGGGTATCGCCTAAACAAATAACTATCGTTTGCAACAGTATTTAAAATTGCAGATTTTGGTGCTGCCGATTTTATTTTATTTATTAACAACTGGTAATTGTTCCGATAAAACTCAGGATTGAACTTTGTTGTATAAGCGTCATTGGTGCCAAGTGATATTACAACTAAATCAGGATTAAGTGCAGCAAGCTGTTTTTCAAACAGTTGGCATCTTAAAAATGAAGGGAAACTTGCACCATTTACACCTATTGAATGATAAACTATTCCCGGGTCATCATTTTCAAGGCTTATACCATACAAAACGAATCTGCTTTGCAAAGGGCTATTTTTTAAAAATCCCATCTTGAATTTTCGGTAATCTTTTTCCAGATAATACAGTGAAAAACCCAAAGAATCATTTTTTTCAACTTTTTCAACCTCTAAGCCGGGAAAACTAAGCTGAAATGACGAGGAATCGTTTTCATGAAATACCCTGATTTTATTAAAATAATATTCAACCAAGCTATCTGATTTCAATTTTATAGTTATACTTGCCGATTGATTATAACTGGTAACCGAATAACCTAATAAACCAAGCAGGCAATTTTTTTTTCGCCCCACATTTCTGCATGAAACCCAATCGCCGGAATAATGTACCGAATAGCTCCTTGGGTTGTTTGTTTTTGAAATCCTATACGGAAAAACAGAGCCCCGCCCACCGTTTAAACCAGGATAAAAAGTTTGCAAACGTTCACGCATCCTCCCGGAATACACATCTGCCTGAATATGCGAACCTCCAATGTGGACAATTGAAATTTTTCCATCGCCGTTTAAAATAATGGTATCTAACTTATTGTAAAGACGGGTAAAACTTGAACTGTCACCAGGAAAGATTATTTTATTCTCTTCGTATTGAATAAAATTATAATAGTCTACATTGAGGGGATATTCTTCCTGGGCTATAATTTTAAACGAAAAACCAGAAATCAAAAACAAGCTTAATGTAATGTATGTATGCAAATTAATTCTCTTTATAACCATATTGTACTTTTTCCTTATCTCTTTTTTGTAGCTTGTTTTGTTTTTTGATATAATTATTATATTCCAACATTAAAGCACTATAAAACATCTGGGCTATTACCCTTGCACCCCTTGGGTTAAAATGTATAAAATCTTTTTCGGCTAAAGCTGGTTCGGCAAACACCCAACTTGGCATTGAATTTTCGCCGCCCATTGCTTCATACATATCCCAAAAAGCACAATCGGCCCTAAAGCTGGCCTTTTTGAGTGCATCCCTAATTAAGGTAATATTCGGGTAACTTACATATGTGTCTTTTTCCTTTCGCGACATATCGGCCAAACCAATAACAACAATCGATACACCTGGTATAAGCCTTTTTAAAGTTGCTAACTGGTTGTAAAAGCCTCTTTCGTAATACCCATAATCATCTAACACATAAGGAGTTAAATTACCACCAAACTGCAACATTATCAACTTTACATTTAGTTTTCGGTAAATTGAGGCCAACAAAACATTACTTGAATTTGTGAAAATCAAACCGCTTGAACCTCGTAAGGCAATATTGTCAACTGCTACACCTTTATACCCATCTAATGCCATTGCATAAATATCAGGACTATCTTCACCCTTAAATTCCAAACGTAAATATGCAGGTGTATTTGTAAATTGCCATTTTTTTTGTTGCATTTTTTCAGATGGGATAAGTATATTTTCGCTTAACAGTTCTTCACCTGCAAACATTTTTAAACTAAATGGCTTTTTATTGTAGCCATAAAATAACCTGGCTTGGATATATTTTTTTACGCTCTTAACAGCATATGGCGAGTGTTTTATTGTTAACGAAGCTGTATATTCTTTTTTGTTTGTTGTAGTAGTATCAGCTAGTAAAACACTATCGGCCTGATCCAAGGTTTTGGGTAATGGCGTAAAACGGCTAAAGCTAGCTAAAATACCATAGCGGCTGTGTTTCACCATAGTATCGCGTCGTGTAAAACCCACATAACGTTTCCATTCACCAGATGATTCGCTGACTACAGGCGACAAAAACCCATAAGGTTGGATAGCAGGTATCAGCCCAGGTCCTTGCCCACCAAATTGTGCCTGAAGCTTATGCCTGATGTACGATGTTATCCTGTCAGATTCAATTTGTGAATCGCCATAATGCAATATCCTAATAAGTTTATTCGAGGCACGAAGGTTTGCCAGTTCATTAAAAAAGGGATATAAAACAGATTTATCATTAGCTGGGAATTCTAGTTTCCTGCTAACTTGTCCGGGTTTTATATCCAAGGTCTGATAATATATCAGGCTTGAGTCTTTCAAATATGCCTTTGTCCTGGTATCTACTACCGTTTGGATAGTATCAGGCACTTGATTTTCCGATATAATTTTGTCAATATCAACATATTTATCCTGTTTGGATTCCAGGACATCTTCAACAGAAGGAAAATATAATGCCCAATCTTCTGTAATTTCCAAACCACCCTTTGGTATTACCAAAGAAATTATCAGCATCCCACCAAAAACTAACAGCATAAATATCAAGATATTATAAGGCTTCATTGTAGTAATTTAGTTTCCAACATCCTGAATTGTTGCAAACAGTGTTATCGTTTTTGATTAACTCTTCCTTTTTATTTTTATAACCTGCCCTGCTTTAAGTGTCCTAACTTCGCGTTCAGTAAAATTATTCAATTTCATAATATCGAGGTTGGATATGCCAGGGAATTTTTTTGCAACTGTCCATAAATTCTCTCCTGGTTTTATTTTATAATACTCAAATTTTTTGTCAAATTTAAAATCAGTATTAGCACCTTTTGTTTTGGTATTTTTATAGGCAACAACATTTTTCTGGCTAAGGTTCATCGCATTAACCTTTTTGTATTTGTATACTTGTTTGTTTGGCACATATACTTCTAAACTTTGGCCAACCCTAATCATATTCCTTCTGCCTATTTTATTCCAGTATTTTAAATCAGCAACTTTTACATTGTACCAATCGGCAATAAAACCAATATTATCGCCAGGTTTGACAGTGTATTTTAGCTTGGTTTTGTTTTTAGTTGATGGTGGTTTATAATTGTATTTATACGATGATGCAGAATAGTAGTTGTTTTTTGAGTATTTTTTTGGTGTGATAACCACCCTTTTTGGATTAAAAAATATTGAATCTTTATACGCATAAATTGAGTCTTGCATATCTAAAAAAGCCATGGAATATTCAAAAGGCAACCTCAGGGAGTATGGATCAACAGTAACAGGTATAATATCCTTTTTATACTGGGGGTTTAAATCACGCACTTGTTCAATCGGGATTTTTAATACCTCGGCAACTTGCCTTAAATGAAGTTTTTTAGTTACCATAATGGTATCGGTCATAACCGGCATTTTAATATCTATTGGTTGGATATTGTGCTTGTCGTAATAATTCATCATATATGCTGCACCAATAAAAGCGGGTACATATCCCCTGGTTTCCCGTGGCAAATACGGATAAATATCCCAGTAATCGCGCTTTCCTTTAGCCCTTCTTATAGCTTTATTTACATTGCCCGGGCCACAATTATACGCTGCAATAACCAATGTCCAATCTTTATACATATCATATAAATGCGATAAAAACTGTGCCGCAGCATATGACGATTTCAAAGGGTCGCGCCTATCGTCAACAAATGAGTTTATTTCAAGACGAAACATCCTTCCAGTACCGTACATAAATTGCCACAGGCCTGTAGCACCTGCCCTTGAAACGGCCCTTGGGTTCAAGGCAGATTCAATAATAGGTAGGTATTTTAATTCTAAGGGTAAATCATATTTATCAAGGATCTCTTCGAACATTGGAAAATAATAATCAGTTAAACCAATTAATACCGGAGCCGACCGTCTTCGTGTATAAAGTTCAATATATTTTCTAATGCGCTGATTATAAGGCAATTCTATTAAAGATGGGATTGCATTCAAACGTGCAATAAGTACTGAATCAGAAATCCCTTTTATATTTACTTCCTTGTCGGGCAATGTCAAGACTTTAACATCGCTACTTTTTATTGAATTTTTTACATACCATAAATTTAGCAAACTATCTAAATCGTTTTCAATTTGTTTACTTTCGTTTTTATTAACAACAATTGTATCTGTTGGATGTGTTGATGCCATACTACCGTAGGCAGTAAAAAATAAAAATGTTGCGATAAATAATACCCTCTTCATATTCATAATAAACCTTATTAATTCTTTTTTTGACAAATTACTTATTTAAACTTATAACAAATTTAAGCCCAAATACGTTTCTATTAACAGCTGCTACATTACCTATATCAGGCCTGACAGACATAGCCAAATCATCACTTATATCAAAATCCATAAAACTTGCATCAACAGTTGCATCAATTATATTTAAAAAATATATCAATACCCCTATATAAATGGTCAAGTCCCTGTTCCGCCTCGAGGAATCTTTGTAGCTTTTAAGCCTTTTTGAATCAGCATTTGGTGCCCATACAGGTGGTTTGCCGCCTGCCTCTAAAATTGCATACGCATTTTTAAATCTTTCGTATTGGAAATTATTATCGTCGATAATATAATATGTGCCTATAAATAATGTGTAAATAATAGGGATTTTCCAATGTTTTTTATTGTAAGCCTGCCCTAAACCGGGTAATATTGCAGAATACCACCAAGCCCTTTGAGGATTTCGTGTGGTTTTTTCAAATTTTTCCTCAAATTCTAATTCAGTAATGCTATCAACAGGTGCTAATTGCATAGAGTATTCTTCCTCTACATTTGTTTTCAAATGTTGCCTAGCACTTTCGACCTTAATTGTGTCTGTTTTAATTTTTTCATATATTTGGCCTAATAAACCAATATGAAAAAATGATATTACATAAAGTACTGTTAACCACCGCCACAAAATCTTTTTCTTAAACATCAATATCTATATATTTGCTTTTTTCATAAACCCAAATACGATATAAGCATCTAGCATTCAGGCATTTCACTTAACAAATAAACAATTTTTATTAGTCAATTTTTTTATTAAAAATTCCAGAAATCCTATTAAACTCATCTTCGGAATTAAAAGAGATAGTTATGTTTCCTTTTCCATTTTCATTCTTTTTTAAATCTACTTTTGTATCGAGCCATTTATTTAACGAATTACGAAAGCTAATATATTGTTTAGGTAACACTATTTTTTCAATTTTTTTATCGTCTTTCCTTACTGGATAATTAATTTCACGAACAATTGTTTCTGCATTACGTACAGACAAGCCCTCATTAATAATCCTGTAAAAAACTTTTATTTGGGTATCAGGGTTATCAACATTCATGATAGCTTTTGCATGCCCTAAAGATACTTTTTTGTCGCGCACACCAACCTGTATGTCAGCCGGCAGCTTCAACAATCTCAAATAATTGGCTATTGTCGCTCTTTTTATGCCTATCCTGTCACTTAGCTTTTCCTGTGTTAAATTGCATTCATCCATTAGCCTTTGGTAAGTAACGGCAACTTCAACAGAATTAAGATCTTCTCTTTGAATATTTTCAACCAAAGCCATTTCTAACAATCCCTGATCATCGGCATCGCGAATAAATGCAATAATTGTTGTTAAACCTGCAATTTTCGAGGCCCTGTATCTTCTTTCACCAGAAATTAACTGAAAGTTACCATCATTTAATTTTTTTACGGTAATTGGTTGAATAACCCCCAATTGTTTTATTGAATCTGCAAGTTCGTTTAATGCCTCTGTATTAAATTCTTTTCGTGGTTGAAATGGGTTAGTACCTATTTTAGCAATTTCAATTTCAGCTATTGAACTTGTAGAAACAGCTTCTTTTACTGTTTTTTTTTCATATTTCGAATCATCTATCAGTGCACCTAAGCCCCTACCTAATGCTCTTTTTTTAGCTACCATATTTTTCTATGTTTTTTATATTGATGGCACTCACAAAAACCTGTTAAAATTTAAAATAAAATCTATACCATTTAAGATATTACAAACTGCCTCTTGCTACTGCAACCATCTACCTATCAAGATATTATAAAGGACTACGAATTATTGTCTTATCAATTCCAAATTTAATAATTAGCAAATCTTAATCACAGTTTCATGCTTCTTTCATTTCCTCTTCTTCTGGCTCGTTATTTTGCAGCATTTCACGTGCCAAATTCAGGTAACTTAATGCACCTTTTGAGTTTGCATCGTATAAAACCACTGGTTTTCCATAACTTGGCGCCTCACTTAATTTTATGTTTCTCTGTATAATTGTTTCAAAAACCATGTCATCAAAATGTGTCCTCACTTCTTCAACTACCTGGTTCGATAATCTTAAGCGGGCATCGTACATTGTAAGTAAAAAACCTTCAATTTCAAGCTCAGGGTTTAACCTGTTTTGAATCATTTTTATGGTATTAAGTAATTTACCTAAACCTTCAAGTGCAAAGTATTCGCACTGGACTGGAATAATTAATGAATCGGCAGCAGTTAATGCATTTAAGGTAAGAAGCCCTAAGGACGGTGAACAATCAATTAAAACATAATCGTAATCGTCTCTTATCTTTTCAATGACTTTCTTCAAAATCATTTCTCTATCAGGAATGTTAAGCATCTCAATTTCAGCACCAACTAAGTCAATATGCGATGGAATTAAATCCATACCTTTTGTTTCGCTGCTTAAAACCACTTCATGGGGGTCAGTACCGTCTATTAAACATTCATAAATGCTGTTTTCAATTTTTCGTAAATCAAAACCAATTCCTGAAGTAGAATTTGCTTGCGGGTCAGCATCAATCAACAATATTTTCTGTCCTAACACTGCCAAACTGGCGGCAAGATTAATTGCGGTTGTTGTTTTGCCAACTCCGCCTTTTTGGTTTGCCAAGGCTATAACTTTCGACATAAGAATTTTTGTTAATGGTTTTTAATTGTTTCAATTAAAAACTAATATTAATAAAACAATGATTTTTAAAAGCCACAAATTTATATATTTATAGCTAGAATAGTAAATTAATTACAAAGAAATATCAACCAAGGGAAAAACCACATAAGCACGATAATTACCTTTAGCAAACCCAATTCTTTTGCAATTATGTAAAGCATTGCACTTTAAATGGCAATAAATAAGGTACTGATAATTATCCCAAGGCCAAAAATTGTTACAAAAGAGCCGGTAATTTTATTAATCCACCAAAGTTTCCTGAAATTAATTTTTGCCCTAAAAATATTTACAAAGGTTGTCAAAAACAACCACCAACCAATAGCACCTGCAAAAACACCAACAATAGTAATTATTACACTTTTTCCGGATTCGACTTTATCGAGCCCCAAACTTGCAAATACAGCACCAAACACTACAATTACAACCGGGTTGGTGATAGTAATTAAAAACCCGGAGATCAAATCACTTATATAAGTCCTTTTTTGTGTTTTTTGCCGCCTGTACTGTTTTGCGGGATTGGACAAATAAATCCTAATCCCTAAAACAACAACAATAATACCACCAATAATACGAATCATTACTTGGTTGGCATCAAGAAAATCGGCAATAACGCTTACACCAAAACCAGCAATTATTGCATACATTATATCAGCCAGTGCAGAAGCAAACCCTGTTACCAATCCTGAAAAAACACCTCTGTTAATCGTCCTTTGAATACATAATACCCCAAGGGGACCAACCGGTGCAGTAACAGCTATCCCAACAATAATTCCCTTAGTTATGTATTCTATTATCAATTTGTCGGCTTAATTATGATTTACTCTTTTTCAGGATTGTTTTTTGAGTCATTATTGTTTTCTTCTTCTTTTTCTTCTACTACTTCAATCTCATTAGATTTAAGATCTTCTTTTTCAGACGATTCAGTGTCTCCTTCAACATCATCTTCTAAATCGACCATATCTAAACCAACAAGGATGTTATACCAATTTATAACTTTTTTGATATCTGAAACATACACTCTTTCTCTATCATAATCCGGTAAAATCTCAATAAAAAATTTCTTTAAATCTTCTGAACCGGATTTATGATTAATGGTTTCTTTGCCATCTTCTTTTTCAAAAATCTTTTTCAAAATTTCCTTCAAATGCACTTCCCCATCTTCTGTATAAATTGCTATATCATCTAATGTAGAAATTTTTGAAGTAGCAAAAGCCTGCATCCTTTTTTTGTCAATTAAAGATTCTACAACAAATCCTGACTTTGTTTGTTTAATGAGTTTAAACAGCCCACCATAACCACTTATTGACAATATTCCCTTTAAATCCATTTTAATTATTTTACTTTAATACTATAGTTCCATTATTTTGTGGGCACAAAAGTACAAAAAAACTACGTTTTTCAATAAAATTAAACGAATAACAAAGCTATTTTTCATTTGTGAGTTTTTTTTATCAATTTATATGCGTCTAGTATATTTTGGAAGTTGCGCCTAGCCTCTTCCTTAAACTCATCGCCTAAATGTTCGACTTTATCGGGATGATATAATTTTGACAATCGCCTAAAAGATGATTTGAGCTCGTCAACACTTACGTTTTCATTTATCTGGAGTATTTTATATGCCGCTTTTAAACTCGGGTTATTCATTGCTATAACCGATTCATAATCTTTAAGTTCAATACCCATCAACTCTGCTATTTCAATTAAGCTTCGTTCAGTTTCGTTAAACTGTTTATTGTTTTTTTGTTGAGAAACAAAAAATCTAAATGCATGTAAACGAACACTATAGCTTTTTTTCTTATAGAACTCTAAAAAAGTTTTTGAATTTATATTCTTTTTTTTAATCAAACCCATAATTGCAGAGCTTGCCAAAATAGCTGTCCCTCCAACTATTCCAAAAATTGTCCAGCCAATTGAATTGGTACCCTTCTGATTGTTATTAGCCATAAAGTTTAATTTTATATCATATCATATAAAATGACAAAATTAGTAAATTCATCAATAGATATGCTATTTTTTCATTAATTTTGAAGTGGTATGGGGTTTGAGTAGTATAATTACTGTTACTAAACATATAAATAGTTAAATTGTTGTTAACTGGTAAGTTATAAATAAAATAAATTTAAAATAATAAAGATGGATTTTTTTAAGCCGATGAATATCGAAAAAATAAAATGTTTGGTTATTGGTTCGGGCCCTGCCGGGTATACAGCAGCAATATATGCAGCAAGGGCAAACCTAAAACCGGTGATTATACAAGGAATGGAACCAGGTGGACAATTAACCACTACCACCGAAGTTGAAAACTTTCCAGGTTATCCTGAGGGAGTAACCGGCCCTGTATTAATGGAAGATATAAAAGCACAAGCAGAACGGTTTGAAACTGACATCAGGTGGGGAGAAGTAACAAAAGTTGATTTTTCAAAAAGACCTTATAGGGTAATTGTTGACGATGAACAACAAATTGATGCTGAAACAGTTATAATATCAACTGGTGCAACCGCAAAATATTTGGGCCTTGAATCTGAAAACAAATATAAAGGTTTTGGTGTTTCGGCTTGCGCAACCTGCGATGGGTTTTTCTATAAAGGAAAAGATGTAGCTATTGTTGGGGGTGGCGACACTGCCTGCGAAGAGGCAACCTACTTGGCCGGATTATGTAATAAGGTATACATGATTGTGAGAAAAGACTACCTTAGGGCATCAAAAGCTATGCAAAAAAGGGTTGAAAACACAAAAAACCTAGAAGTTTTATATGAGCATAACACCAAAGAAATTACAGGCGACAAGGTTGTAACAGGTATTACCCTTATAAAAAGGATGGGCGAAACCGACGAAAAAGAAGTTAAGCTGAAAATTGACGGGTTCTTTTTAGGGATAGGGCATAAACCAAATTCCGATATTTTTAAAGATTATTTAGATATTGATGAAAACGGGTATATTAATACAGTACCGGGAACATCAAAAACAAATATTAAAGGGGTTTTTGCTTGTGGCGACGTGCAGGACACAACTTATAAACAAGCAGTAACTGCAGCTGGCTCAGGTTGTATGGCAGCCCTTGACGCTGAAAGGTTTTTAGGTGAACAAGAATAATTTTATGGGACAGGCTTCAATTAAAGCCTGTCCTAAAACGTTTATAGGATTACCATACCTAGCAAACTAAGAAAGCCTATCCTGCCAATGAGCGTATGAAGCTTTAGTTAGATGGAACTAAGCACTAAATGCTATTTAATGTTCTTACGCACTGGTGCAAATATCTTACAATATGCAAGTTGTGTAAAAGTAAATATCCAATTAATTTTGTCTGGGTACTTAATTAATAGGTTACAACATCCTATCCTTAAGTTTCTTCACTATTTCATTCGCTTTGTTGCTTGCTAGTTTTAGTTCCCTTTCTTTTTCTACAATGTCGGTCATATCAAAAACCAAGCATATAATTTTAGAGAACTTTTCATCTTCATCATACGAAGGCGTAAAAGTTTCGTAAAACCATTTTTCTTGCTGCCCGAAAAAATATTGGTTTAATTTTTTTAGCACACGTCCAGACAAAAGCTCAGACATAAAATTCTGAAATTCAGGATTTTGAACCTTGTCATCTTGCATAAAATCTTCAAGTCTCCGTCCTTTTAATTCATTAAAATTTATTCTTGCCATTTGCAAATACTGGTCATTTGCTTCAATAATTTCACCGTTAAACGAAAGGGAATAGGTCCCTAATGAATTATCAACAGCTGCCTTAACGTTATTGTATTTTGTTTTTACTTCTTTAAAATCGTTTCCAATATTTTTATTTGTTTCTTTCAAACGTGCAATTTCACCTTTATTGTTATCAATCAAGTTCAAATATTCTTTGTTAAGTTTTTCCTCTTTAATTTTGGACCTGGACATTGTTTTTTGCATTTCTTCAATCCGTTTCCTTGATTCTTCTTCCTGCTTTGTTAAACGACCTGATTTTTCATTAGACTCTTGTAGGAGTTTTGCGGTATGGATATTAATTTTCGCACTCGAAATAGTTGCAGCAATACTTTCCCCAATTTTCTCGACAAATTCAATCTGATATGGTTGAATGTCATTAAAAGAAGCCAATTCAACTACACCATAAACTTCTTCGTTAAGCTTTAAGGGGACAATTAGCAGGCTTTTTGGGTTATCTTGCCCTAAGCCTGAGGTAACATGGATATAATCTTTCGGTATATCGTTCATGAAAATTGTTTCATTTTCAAGCACACATTGGCCAACAAGGTTTTCACCTAAATCAATCCGTTTCTGTACATATTTCCTTCTATCATAGGCATAAAATGCCACAAGTTCCAGATATTCATCATTTTTATTATCATCATTAATAATAAACAAACCACCTAAGCTTGCATCAAGATACCTTACAAGTTTTGTTAAAATCTGGTTTGTTAACTCTTCCAAATCTTCTTTACTTTCTCGTAACAATACCCCAAATTCTGCCAATCCCTGCGATGCCCAACTTCGTTGATAGTTTTCAGTGCGCCTTACTTCTGAATCTTCTGATGCTTTTTTAAGATTTTCGCGCATCAAAATCAATGAGTTCCCTAGCTCATCTTCTTCGCTTAATGGGGTAAATTTACTTTCATAATTTTTATTACCAATCTCGTGCGAGAACTGAGAGATTTTCCTTAATCCTTGAATTAAATCATTTAAGGCTTTTCCCATTTCGCCAATTTCATCAGAACCTGAAACTTTAAGTTCATTTGGTATACGCCCCTCGCTCATTAATATTATATTTTTCTTGATTTTGTTTATCGGTACAATTAAAGCACGTGTTATTGTAAAAGCGACAATTAATATCACAAAAAGCAATATTGTTGCAGACCATTGTATAATATTTTCAAAATCATTAAATGATTTATCCATTTTCAATATTGAACTATCAGTGGCTGAATCGAAACTAGCCGACAATATTGAGAGTTTAGATAAAATACGGTCTGTTAAAACCATTACCACTTGCCCTTCTTCAATATTTGAGCTCCCATATAATTTAGCAATGGGGCTATTGTAGTCTTCTGGCGAGCTAAGCTTACCCATTATTTTTTTATGTTCACGAAAAAGATTAATTGCTGTTAATTTTATGGTATCATACTCAGCTTTGTTTTTAGTTGTCCAATTATTCGATAAAGAGTCAAGCCTTTTACCTATTCTTTCATAGTCGGTATCGTGTAAATTTATTAACTGTTTTTTATACTTGGTATCTTTTCGTTCAGCAACCCAATTAACAATTAACATTTTAGAATTAGTTATTAACAAAGCCATATCATTAACTGCATTAGCTGATGGCAAATTAATTTTACTAATTTCGTGATTTAGGTCGGTATTCTTCTGCAAAGTTCTGAATGTAAACACATTAGTAATTAAAACAAAAACCAATAATACACCAAATCCTATACTTATTTTATTCGCAATTGTTAAGCGGAGCATAATTTATATTATAATTAATTAAACAGAAAAACAATCATTTATTTTAGTGAACATCCTATTAATAAACAAATTACATAAGTATTCAATAAATATCAAATGTAAGAATTAATTCTAGTTTGGAAAAATATATACAACAAATAAGCCAATTTGTATTTAAAAATTTTTTTGCTTCGTTTGAAATTGCGTTATTTGTATAATTAAGAAATTACTAACAGACTAATTATTAAATTATGACAGAACAAATACAAAATTCATTACGGGAGTCAAAAACAGCAAGATGGCTTGCTTTACTTTTTGTTTCTTTAACCCTTGTGGCAGGATATTATTTTGCTGATGTAATGTCGCCACTTAAATCAATGTTAACTGAGAATGCCAAATATGCTTGGGATGGCAACGAATATGGCTTTTTTACAGGGGCTTATTCTTGGCTTGTGGTACTTGGATTTCTAATAGTTGGCGGAATTATACTTGATAAAAGTGGGATAAGGTTTACCGGAATTATTTTTTCTGTTATCATGATTATTGGTGCAAGCCTTATGTACTATGCGTTAACAGATGTTTTTTTAAATGGTGGGTTTGGATATGATTTTTTAGATTCGTTTATGAAAGATTTCAACCCCTCGGTAAAACTGGCTGCTGTTGGTTATGCAATTTTTGGCTTAGGTATCGAGATATTAGGTGTAACTGGTTCACGTATTGTTGTGAAATGGTTTAAAGGGAAAGAAATGGCTTTTGCGATGGCATTGCAGGTGGCTTTTGGTAGGTTAGGTATGCTTTGGGTATTTTGGCAAGCACCGCGCCTGGCTGGTGCCGAAGAAATAGTAACAAGGCCCGTTGCCCTTGGTTTAGTAATTGTAGTTATTGGCCTTTTAACATATTTGGTATACTCTGTAATGGATTTTAAATTGGATAAACAAGAGAATATTGATTTGTCTGATGAAGAAGAAGAATTTAAATTTTCTGATATAGCAAAAATACTTACAAACAAGGCATTTTGGTACATCGCACTACTTTGTGTTTTATTTTATTCAGCTGTTTTTCCGTTTTTGAAGTACGCACCTGATTTAATGGTACATAAGTTTTTCGAACCAAAAGGAACTGCCGGTGATATTCCTGCTTTGTTGCCTTTTGGAACTATGATACTTACACCTATTGTGGGTTTATTTTTGGATTATAAAGGTAAAAGTGCAAGTATAATGATTTTAGGTTCATTGTTGCTTATTCTTGTTCATTTAGGTTTTGCTTTCGGGCCTGCTAATGTGTATTTTGCTATTGCTTTAATGATAATTTTGGGTGTATCGTTTTCATTCGTTCCCGGTGCAATGTGGCCGGCTGTCCCTAGTATCGTTAAAGAACAATATCTGGGCACTGCATATTCTTTGATATTCTGGATACAAAACTGGGGCTTAATGGGTTATCCTATGATAATTGGCTGGGCTTTAGAGGAATACAATCCGGGAATAACTGAGCAATTACAAAACGGTGCCGATGTGCATTACGATTACACTGTACCGATGATGATTTTTGCAATTACCGGTTTCTTAGGGTTACTTTTCGCTTTTCTATTGAAATCTGAAGATAAAAAGAAAGGTTACGGATTAGAACTTCCAAATAAAGCAAGCTAATCTACACAGATTACTTGTTTAAATTTTAGGTTGACTATTCCGGATTGATGGTTTTAGACTAATTAGAGTTTGTCCATAAAATCACGATATTTATCTTACGCCCATTCAGGGTTTTTGTAATATGCTGATTCACAACCCTGTGCTACGCACAGGGCTAATGCTTAACGCCCACTTTGGGGCTTATATGAAAAAATACCGACATTATGGGCAAACACTAATTAATGCCTAGTGAGCTACTAATGATCAATGGCAAATTTTAGAATTCTTTTATATATGCCCCCAATTCTTTTACATTATAAACATTTATACCTAGGTCTGCACAATCCCTCAAAATAGTTTTTTCCTGCCAATAAGGGATAGTTGCATCCATGACCAGGGTTTCAAATATAAATAATTCATTTAACCGATCTACATTTGAACTAAAGCCTTTTGACAATACTACAATATCTGTTTTTAATTTTGATGTGCTCGCCATTTTATTAAGGTCTCCATCATTTAATAAAACAGCACGAAAACCATTATAAGCCAAATACTTTTTTTTGATGTACAACCCTATAAGAGCTTGATTATCTGCCTGACTACCAACAGATTGCACAATCATCGTGTCTTTTATAAATTTATTTGTCAGAAAATTATCCAATAGGTAACCTGTGTGTTTTTTGTTTTCAGAAAAACTACTATCTGTGAATATCGTAAAATTTTTATCGTGTTTAAAACCAATAACCGGGGTCGATTTTGAATTAAAAACAATGAACATTGTTTGCCCGTATGCGTTTATTTGTCGATAATTTTTTGAGCTTGCAAATAATAAAAATAGGGCAAGTGAATAAAAAACATATTTTTTGTTATTGTTTATCATATAAAAAGCAATTGCCAGCATAATTAAATACAGTGCAATTGACTCATAAGCTGAAAAGCTAATTTGATTTATTGATGAAACAGGCAAGTTTTCAATTTGCAAAGTTGAATAATTAAGTGCTGCTATTGTGGATTTTAGGGCGTATGCAATAATATCAGAAATAAATGGCAAAAAATTAAAAACAAGCAAGGCAATAGCCAAAACAATAATCATGTAAGCCGCAGGTATGGCAACCAAATTGGTTATAAAAAAATATGAGGGAAATTTGTGAAAGTAGTAAATACTTATGGGAAAAGTACCAATTTGTGCCGCAATTGATACTGCTGTTAATGCCCAAATTTTGTCAAGTATTACATTTTGTGGGTTTAGTAAGCGATAAATTTTAGGCTGGAAATAAATAATTGCCAGCACTGCAAGATATGATAATTGAAACCCCACATGCAAAATTGCCAAAGGTTTGAAAAGCAAAATTAAAAAAGCAGATACTGCAATTGAATTATAAACGCTTGGCCGCCTACCTGAAGCATTGCCAACGATAATAAACGAAAGCATTATCGAAGCCCTTGTTACTGAAGGAGAAAGACCTGTTATTAATGCAAACAACCAAATAAAAACAATTAGTATAACAGCTTTGCTTGCTTTCACGAGTGTATTTTTGCGCATAAAAAACAACATGCTATTTAGCAAAAGATAAATAATACCAACATGTAAGCCCGAAACAGCCAAAATATGCATTGCTCCCGAAGTTGAATAAGTTCGCATAATTTCTGGGCTTAAATAATCTTTTACGCCTAAAGTTAGTGCGGCTAAAATTGCAAATTCATCTCCAGTAATATTTTTCGATTTATATATTTCAAGTAGTTTTTCCCTTAGCTTGTATGCTGTTGCATAAATAATGTTTCCTTGTGTTTTTGCGACCAATTTCCAGTTGCCAGTGTTTAAATAAGTTTGATAATGAATGTTTTTATTTGCCAAATATTCTTTATAGTCGAACTCATTTGGATTACCGGAATTTTTAATGGCCTTAAAGTCTGCATTAAAGGTAATTAAATCGCCATACTTTAGTAATGCAGATAAGCTATCCCTTTTAGCATATACAATAACTTTTTCATTACTGGCAACCCACACTGTATCAGATAGGTAGTTTTCAATTTCCAATATTAATCTGATTGATTTTTTTGTCTCTTTTATTGGTTCAATCAGCTTTGCAGTGAATTTATTGGCAGAAGAAAAGTTGTTGTTGGTTTTGTTTTGGATGCTTACAGTCATTGCACCGGCTAAAAACAATGAAAGGGATATTAAAAAACCCATTACCCATCTTTTATGATAGTTGGTTTTTTTATTGTAATAATATCCGTAAAGAATGGTAGAGGCAACAACTAAAATTAAGCCAGCGTACAAGTATTGATAAGGAAAAGGGAACTTGATTTTATAGATAATGCCAATTATAAATGGTACAATCAACCTAAAAAACGGTATTTTCCTTATTTCATTAATAAACATTAATACAGGATATTTATTTCTTGTAAAAATATAAAACTTGTACGAATTTAAGCTAATCCTAATTACCTGTTAATTAACACAAAACAAATAATTATTAGTATCCCAGAATACCTAAACCAGAGCCAAACCGCTTAGTGCCTCTATAGGCTAATTTTGAGTTTTAGACCAGACTCTTATATACAAAAAAACAAAAGCTCCCAAAATTGGGAGCTTTTGTAAATATAAATATCTGTTTTAAACTTTGTTATTCGCCAGAATAATCCATTTCAGCTAAACGCTTGTAATAGTTATAACGCCATTTAGAGTTTTCCTCGGCTGCTGCAAATAATAATTTGGCTTCTTCCGGGAAAGCTTTAACCAATGATGTATACCTTGTTTCGCTGTTCAAAAATTCTTGGAACATATTCCATTCCGGTTCTTTTGAATCTAAACTAAAAGGATTTTTACCTTGATCAGCTACCTCAGGATTAAATTTATACAAATGCCAATAACCTGATTTTACGGCTAATTTTTCCTGTTCAATAGTAGTGCTCATACCTTTACGTAAACCATGCGCAATACAAGGTGAGTAAGCAATAATTAACGATGGTCCCGGATATGCTTCTGCTTCTTTAATTACTTTAAACGCATGGGCCATACTTGAACCCATCGCAATTTGTGCAACATAAACATAGCCATAGGTCATTGCCATTGCCCCAAGGTCCTTTTTACGGATTTTTTTACCCGAAGCTGCAAATTTAGCAACTGCACCTGTAGGTGTAGCTTTTGAAGATTGCCCACCTGTATTTGAATAAACCTCGGTATCAACAACAAGCACATTAACATCCTCGCCTGAAGCAAGTACATGGTCTAAGCCACCATAACCAATATCATATGCCCAACCATCGCCACCAAATATCCAGTGCGATTTTTTAGCCATATATTGTTTTAAACCTAAAACTTCTTTTGCAAATGGTAATTCGCATTTTTCAAGCATTGGGATAACAGCATCAGTAGCAGCTTGCGAATTTGCACCATCATCTTTGGTGTCAATCCACTTTTGCATAGACTCTTTTAATTCAGCAGGAACATCAAGGTTTACCGCATCGGCAAATTTTCTTTCAACACGTGCCCTTAATTTATCAGAACCAATAGCCATACCAAAACCATATTCAGCATTGTCTTCGAATAATGAATTTGCCCAAGCTGGCCCTTTACCTTTTGGATTAGTTGTATAAGGTGTTGAAGGGGCAGAACCACCATAAATTGACGAGCAACCTGTTGCATTGGCAACGGTCATCCTGTCACCAAATAATTGAGTAATTAGTTTAATGTAAGGTGTTTCGCCGCATCCTGCACATGCACCTGAAAACTCAAATAATGGTTGGGCAAACTGGCTATTTTTAAATGTTTTCTCTTTAGGGACAATAGTATCTTTATAAGAAACATTTTTCGCAACATAATCCCAATTTTTAGCTTCGTGTATTTGCGATTCAAGAGATTTCATCACCAAAGATTTTTCTTTTGAAGGACAAACCTCGACACAAACACCACATCCTGTACAATCTAACACACTTACCTGAATAAGGTATTCGTAACCTTTAAGGTCTTTACCGCTTGCAGGGATAGTTGTTATTTCAGTAGGTGCTTTTGATTTGTCGTTTTCGTCAAACAAGAAAGGACGGATTGCCGCATGTGGGCAAACATAAGCACATTGGTTGCATTGTATACAATTATCTGATAACCACTCAGGTACATCAGCTGCAACGCCTCTTTTTTCATAAGCAGCAGTTCCCTGTGGGAATGTTCCATCTTCACGGTCAACAAATGTACTTACAGGTAAATCATCACCTTTTAGTGCATTAATTGGGTTAACAACATTTTTAATAAATTCAGGATATTCTGTTGTATCGGCCTCATCCCCACCTTTTAAATTTGCCCATTCAGCAGGAACCTTAATTTCAGTAACATCGCCACCTCTATCAACTGCATCGTAATTCATTTTTACAATCTTTTCACCTTTCATCGAGAATGTTTTTACAATTGCCGATTTCATTTCAGTAACTGCATCATCGTAAGGAATAACATTTGCGATTTTAAAGAATGCCGATTGCATAATCGTATTTGTTCTTGAACCAAGCCCAATTTCAACGGCTATTTTTGTTGCGTTGATGATATATAATTTAATATCATTCTCTGCCAAATACTTTTTAATACTTTCTGGCAAATGTTTTTTGGTTTCTTCTTCGTCCCAAATACTATTTAAAAGAAAAGTGCCACCTTTTTTCAGCCCCTTCAACATATCATATTTTGTAAGATATGAAGAAACATGGCATGCAACAAAATCAGGTGTTGTAACAAGGTATGTCGATTTAATTTGTTTGTCGCCAAATCTTAAGTGTGATATTGTGATACCACCCGATTTTTTTGAATCGTATGAAAAATATGCCTGGACAAATTTATCAGTTGAACCACCAATAATTTTAATTGAGTTTTTATTGGCCCCAACAGTTCCATCAGATCCTAAACCATAAAACTTAGCCTCATATGTACCTTCTTCAGATAAACTAATTTCCGGCAACAATGGTAATGAAGTAAAAGTAACATCATCAACAATACCTACGGTAAACCTGTTTTTAGGCTCTTTTTGTTTTAGGTTGTTAAAAACAGAAAGCATTTGTGCCGGTGTTGTGTCTTTTGAGCTTAATCCATAACGCCCACCAACAATAATTGGGGCATTTTCTTTACCATAGAATAAATCCCTTACGTCTAAATATAATGGTTCCCCATTAGCGCCAGGTTCTTTAGTCCTATCCAATACAGCAATTCTTTTTACTGATTTTGGATAAACGTTCATGAAATACTTTTCAGAAAAAGGTCTGTATAAATGAACAGATATTAGCCCGATTTTGTCACCTTTTGCATTCTGAAAATCAACAACCTCTTTAATTGTTTCAGTAGCAGAACCCATTGCAATTACAATATTTTCAGCATCTGGGTCACCATAATAAGTAAACGGGGCATATTCACGACCTGTCAATTTTGTTATTTCTTGCATGTATCCGTCAACAATATCAGGAACCGCATCATAAAACTTGTTTGCAGCTTCCCTTGACTGAAAATATATGTCTGGGTTTTGTGCTGTACCCCTAGTTACAGGATGCTCAGGATTTAATGCACCATCACGGAATTTCTGTAAAGCGTCCCAATCCAGCATCTTTTTTAAATCTTCCTGCTCTATTGCTTCTACCTTCTGAATTTCGTGCGAAGACCTGAACCCATCAAAAAAGTGGACAAACGGGATACGTGATTTTATTGATGCCAAATGCGCAACCCCGGCTAAATCCATAATTTGTTGTATACTACCGGTTGCTAAAAAAGCAAAACCGGTCTGGCGGGCACTCATAACATCAGAGTGGTCGCCAAAAATTGATAATGCTTGCGCCGCTAAGCTACGTGCACTAACATGAAAAACAGCCGGTAACAACTCACCAGCAATTTTATACATATTTGGTATCATCAGTAACAAACCCTGTGAAGCAGTATAGGTTGAGGTTAATGCCCCAGCTTGAAGCGAGCCATGTACAGCCCCTGATGCTCCACCTTCAGATTGCATTTCTTTTACATCTACCGTTTCGCCAAAAATATTTTTTCGCCCGTTGGCAGCCCACTCATCAACATTTTCAGCCATGTTTGATGATGGTGTAATAGGATAAATTGCCGCAACCTCACTAAACATATATGCTATATGCGAAGCAGCATAATTCCCGTCAATAGTAAGGTATTTTTTAGTTTTCACCATAATTAAACTATTTTAAATTGATTTATTTTTATTGCGTTTGTTACAAATTTGTATGCTTTGATTTTTTTTAGTAAAACCTTAAATTTAATACTTATTTGACTAATCTGCAAAATTAAACTTTTTTTACAAATATTTACAGTAGTTTTTATATTATAAAACAAGTTTAAAAATTTTTTTTGTAAATTTGTTTCATATATGGCTTTTGTAAATAATTTATGCTTTGATTTTTCGTTTTAATTATTACAATAGTTCGGTGCATTTTTGAAATGGGCTGATAATCAGCAGATTAGGACAGTACCAGATGGTTGTATATATTACTGATTATTAGTTCGTTACCTTTTTATTCGTGCATTCGCGGCAAAAATATAACGAACTATTATTATTACTAAAACACATTTATTATGATTAGTTTCTTTAAAAAACCACTGCATTATATTTTAACAGGTTCTTTCTCTGTTGTTTTTGCAGCTTGTTACGGGGCACCTATGAATCTTGAAAACCCAAAACTAATTAAGGCAACCGATGGAAATAGTACACCGATAAAAGGTTTGAAAGTAAGCCTTTTCGAAAATCGATTGAATATTAATGAGGCATATACTGACCAAGATGGTTCTGTTGAGTTTTATGTTCAACAAAAAGAAATGTATGATTATGAAGTTACCATTGAAGACGTTGACGGCGAAGAAAACGGTGGCGAGTTCATTAACAAAGATGTAAATGTAACTGAAACAAGCTTTGTTGAAGTTGTTTTAGAAAAGAAGAATTAATTTTTGTGAATATTTGAATATCTTGTGGCTTACAAAGTTTTTAAAACTTGGTAAGTACTAAGTGCTATTTAATGTTGCATACGCACTAGTGCAAACATCTTTCAATATGCAAGTTGCGTAAAAGTAAATATACAACGGCGAAGCCCTCACCGGAGATAATTAATTTTGATTTGGTACTTACGTCTTGTCTTTGTAGAAACCTAAAACTAAACTTCCGAACTTGAAGCTAAAACCAAAAATAAAGCAAAGTCTACACTCGTTTTACAAATCGATTGAAATAAAAGAGCATAAATTATCTTACCTTTTTATTGAGATAACCCAAAAATGCAATTTAGATTGTTTGCATTGTGGCTCGGACTGCAAAGCAGAAGTGAACCACCCTGAACTTACTACCGACAGCTGGTTTAAAATTATTGATTATTTTGAACAAACATATTCTAAAAGTGTTGCTTTTGTACTTACGGGTGGCGAACCTTTAATGCATCCTGATATTTACAAAATTGGACGCTACATTAAAGAGAAAGGAATGCGCTGGGCTATGGTAACAAATGGCATTATCCTGAATGAGAGACGTTTAACAAAGCTAATTGATTCAGGAATTTACAGTATTACCCTAAGTTTAGATGGGTTAAAAGAAACACATAACTGGTTAAGGAATAATAAAAACGCTTTTGATAGGGCCAACATAGCCATGTCGCTTTTAGCAAATTCAAACATAGCTTTTAAAGATATTGTAACATGCGTTTCGCCCAAAAACTTACATGAATTACCAGATATAGCAAATTTATTAATTGAGAATAAAATTAAAGAATGGAGATTATTCAGGATTTTTCCTTCGGGTAGGGCAAAAAACAATAAAGAACTAAACCTCACTTTTGAGCAGACCCAAGAAATGTTGCAGTTTATTATAAAGAGTAAAAAAGCTTTTATGGCAAAAGGGTTAAACATTAACTTGAGTTGCGAAGGCTGGTTACCAATGCAAACTGATTTAAAAGTACGCGACCAGCCGTTTTTTTGTCGTGCCGGTGTTAGTATTGCTTCTATTTTATCAGATGGAACTATAACCGGATGTACAAATAACCATGAAGGTTTTCATGTAGGGAATATTTTAAAAGATAATTTTTCTGTTGTTTGGGAAAACCGTTTTGATATTTTCCGGAAACGGGAATGGCTTGCCAAAACCGATTGCAAAAACTGCAAACATTTTAAACAATGTAATGGTAGTTCTATTCATCTATGGGAAATGGGTGATAAAAAGCCTAAGTTTTGCTATGAAGTAGATTTAACAGTTAGTTAGTTCATTTTGTGCTACCCTTGATACAACGGACAGAAAAACCTAAGCTTTTGGCATTAGAATAAATACCAACTGATTCACCGGAACGGCTGACATCTAAATTCCATGCAAAATAATTATTTTCAGACGAAGTCCAAAAACAAGATTTGCTTGTAATACCATCGAAATCACCATTTAGAATATATCTAAAGCCTCCAAATACATTTAAAAAGGCAGAACATTCCCCTGACATTAATTTTACATACGATGCATTACCTTTACCACCATAATTGTTTAACAATGTTTCAAAATCTTTTTTTGTGGGCAGCCTCCAGCCATTAGGACAAACGGTTTTGGCAGTTTCCCAATTGTAAAGGTAACCAAATTTTGCCACATTAGTTGGGCGGTTATCATAACTCCAACTACCATTTGTTGTTTTATATGCTAAATTTTCCGCCATCCATAACTGGTTAGCTAGTTCTACTGTTTTATAACGTTTATTGTCCCTATTATCGGTTAAGTAGTTTTGGGTCCCCCTTGGTTCATTGGGTTTAATTGAGTCATTAGTTGTGTTATCCTGATTAAAATAAATTACTTTAGATAAAGAGCTATTAAACCAAGGTTGTTGTTTTTTTCCGGTTTTTGCGTACACATCATTTCTTACATTGGTCAGCACTTCGTAAATAGATAGGTTGGGCTTTTTTAGCTGTTTTACCCATGCGGTTGTATACGGGCTATTATTACCTGAACCATCAAAAGCTACATTGTTGGGCTCGGTGGCAAAGGCAATCAGGCTACCTGTGGGGTTGCTTTTAACTATGGTAAAACCTTTGTTGCTACTGCCTTTTGTCCATGAGCGAAAGGGGTTGTCGCGGCAGGCATCTAAAATAAACACATTTGAACCACCGCTATAGCTTTCAACTTTTTGAAAAACATAGCTAAGTTGCACGCCTTTATCGTCAGCATCAATTTTATCGTTAACATTTACGGCATCAACCGGGACCAAGTAATTTTTTCCATCAATTTGGTAACCATGCCCTGAATAATAAAACACAAAAATATCACAATCGCTAAGTTTATCAACAATGTTGTTTACCGCACGTTTAATTTCTGTTTTAGTTGCATCGGATATCATTGTAACCTCAAAACCTAAATTTTGCAAACTTGTTTTAATCAGCTTGGCATCGTTTACCGGGTTTTTTAAAACTGCGTTCTTGTCATGATAATTACTATTGCCAATTATAAGGGCTATTTTTTTTTGTTTATTTTGTGCAAGTACAATTGTTGCAAAAGCAAATAATAAAAAAACAAAGGTTATTCTTCTCATATTATGATTTTTTTAATGCTATTCCAATTTGTACAAAAATACATTTTTTGATTTTATATGAAAATTTGTTTTATGAACATACTTTAATTGTTGAGTTGTTTATTTTGTTGATATTTAAAATATCTGAATGATAAAAATTCAGTTTTTGGATTGAATCAATGAGTCCAGTCTAAAAAGGGTGAAAAAATACAATCTAAAAATCAGGATTTACCCCTAACCCTAAAGGGCGTCCTGATTTTCAGTAACTTCGCCCTTTAGGGTT
>NBLH01000060.1 GCA_002084525.1 Bacteroidetes bacterium 4572_117
CCTAACCCTAAAGGGCGTCCTGATTTTCAGCGACTTCGCCCTTTAGGGTTGGGGTAATAAGTTGCTGGAAATCTCGTATTAAAGCTTTTTAGACTGGACTCATTAATTGTTTCAACAAACATAAAGTTATTGAGTGTTTTTTGTGTAAAACAAACATAAAGTTAATCCATGGGTGCAAATTGTTAGTAGTAATTTTTAAAATATTTTAAGCTAACAACCTTGTTTTTAAACCGTTAAGATACTTATGAAAATTATATCGGCAAATGTTTATATATTATCTTTCTTGATTTAAAAATGTATATTTGTGGCTAGTCGTCCCGATGAAGAAAACTCAGGATTTTGACATGTTGAATTCCACAGATTTACTTAATCGGGAGGCAAAAACCAAACATAAATTAATAATAAAATCAAAAAATTATGTCAAAAAAAAATGTAATTATTATTGGTGCCGCGGGAAGAGATTTTCACAATTTCAACACTTACTACCGCAACAATGACTTATATAATGTAGTAGCTTTTACGGCTGCACAAATTCCTGATATAGATGGGCGAAAGTATCCTGCGGAACTTGCCGGGGAACTTTATCCTGAAGGGATACCGATTTATGCAGAAGAAGAGCTGCCAAAACTAATCAAAGAAAAAAATGTTGATATATGTATTTTTTCGTATAGCGATGTACCATACGACCGGGTAATGAGAATGAGTGCATTAGTTAATGCCACTGGGGCAAATTTTGGTTTATTAGGCCCTAACGATACTATGGTTAAAAGCACAAAACCTGTAATTGCCGTTGTTGCAACACGTACGGGTTGCGGTAAAAGCCAAACATCACGTAAAGTTATTGAATATCTAATGGCAAAAGGCTTAAAGGTTGTAGCTATCAGGCACCCAATGCCTTATGGTGATTTGGTTGCGCAAAAAGTACAACGGTTTGCCGAGGTTTCTGACCTTGCAAAACACAAATGTACCATTGAAGAAATGGAAGAATATGAACCACATGTGGTACGTGGTAATGTTATTTATGCCGGTGTTGATTATGAAGCTATTGTACGTGAAGCTGAAAAAGACCCGGATGGTTGCGATGTTGTGCTTTGGGATGGAGGTAATAATGACTTTTCATTCTATAAGCCTGACCTAACAATTACAGTTGCCGACCCACATCGCCCAGGACATGAACTAAGTTATTACCCAGGTGAAGTAAACCTTAGGCTTGCTGATGCAATAGTTATCAATAAAATGGATTCGGCCAGCCCCGAAGGGATACAAACTGTTCGCGAAAGCATAGCAGAAGTAAACCCAAATGCTATTGTTATTGATGGTGCATCGCCAATTAAGGTTGATAATCCCGAATTAATAAGAGGCAAAAAGGTATTGGTAGTTGAAGATGGCCCAACATTGACACATGGCGAAATGAAACTGGGTGCCGGTACAATTGCAGCATTAAAATATGGTGCAGCCGAAATAATTAACCCAAGGGAATATGCAGTAGGTAAATTGGCCGAAACTTTTAAAATTTATCCAAATATTGGCGATTTGTTACCTGCAATGGGTTATGGCGAAGAACAATTAAAAGATCTTGAAAAAACCATAAACAATGTAGATTGTGATACCGTAATTATTGGTACGCCAATTGATTTAAACAGGATTGTAAAAATAGACAAACCAAACACAAGGGTTTATTATGATTTACAAGAAATTGGTGAACCAAATTTAGAGCAAGTATTAGGTGATTTTACCAAAAAACACGGACTTGATTAAGCACAAAGTGCTATTTAATATTGCTCACGCACTTGTGCAAGGCCCTTACAATACGCAAATTGCTTAAAAGGTAAATATCTAATTAATTTTATCTGGACACTAGTAATTAGTTAATTGGGAAACGGTAATACTAAAAGTGTTTAACATAGGAAAGCGATCTTTAAAAGGTCGCTTTTTTTTTTATTCATTTCTGTTATATCTTTGCAACTGTTTTTAGAAAGCTATAACAATTAATTTTTTATTGATATGAAAATTGAATAATAGAAACTAATGTTTATGCTAATAACAGTCAAAATCAGATTCTAAAAAAGTGTAAACCTTTAAATATCAGCACAATAAATGATTCAACAATTTAACAACTAAAACAGAAATAAATGAATGCATATGTATTTCCTGGGCAAGGCGCCCAATTTGTAGGTATGGGTAAAGACCTATATGAAGGCTCTGATTTGGCAAACGAAATGTTTGAAAAAGCAAACGAAATTCTAGGGTTTAGGATCACTGACCTGATGTTTGACGGTACAGATGAAGATTTAAAGCAAACAAAAGTTACACAACCTGCCATTTTTTTGCATTCGGTTATTCTTGCAAAAACGCTTGGCGATAGTTTTAAACCTGATATGGTAGCCGGTCATTCACTTGGTGAGTTTTCTGCATTAGTTGCAAATGGTACGCTTTCGTTTGAAGATGCTTTAGTGTTGGTGTCAAAAAGGGCAATGGCCATGCAGGCTGCTTGTGAGCTTAACCCATCTACAATGGCGGCAATTCTCGGTATGGACGATGCTATTGTTGGCGAGATATGTAATAAAATTGATGGTATTGTTGTACCGGCCAATTATAACTCGCCCGGCCAAATAGTTATTTCCGGTACAATTGATGCAATCGACAAAGCAATTGAAGCTATGACAAATGCAGGTGCTAAAAGGGCAATTAAGTTAAATGTTGGTGGTGCGTTTCATTCCCCACTTATGCAACCTGCTAAACTGAAACTCGAAAAAGCAATAAATTCAACAAATTTTGCTAAGCCGATATGCACTGTATATCAAAATGTTACTGCAACTGCCGTTTCTGATCCTGAAGAAATAAAGAAAAACCTTATTGCGCAGCTTACTGCACCGGTAAGATGGGCTGAAATTGCAAAAAACATGATAAATGACGGGGCAGTATCTTTTACCGAAGTTGGCCCAGGAAAAGTATTGCAAGGCTTAATTAAAAAAGTAGATAGGAAAATTGTTACAAAAAGCGCATAACCGTAGTTTGTATTTTAGATTTTCGGGTTTGTGGGCACTACAAATTTGTAATCTGCAACCCGAAATTGTATGTGTGTTTTTTCTTATTTAGCACAAATTCTTCTACTTTAATTAGGTCCCTTGATTCAACATCGGAGCCACCACTTGCTTTGATACCTTTTAAACCTAACACACTTAAATGTACTTTTAGCGATTTTGTTTTCCTGACAGATTTTGAAAGGTAAATATGAAGTTTATCACCATTTTTTTCTGTTTTTATTAAATCGTGCAGGTTTTCATCTGTTTCAATACCTAAATTTTCATTACCATTCATATACAGGTAAAGGTCTATGCCATCTTCAATTTTTATATAATTGATACCCGAAATTTCCCTGCTGGATTTTGTTACATTCCCATTTCCCTTAACAAATTGTGCTAAAATTGTTTGTGAAAAAAGGAAGATAAATGCGAAAATACTTAGAATTGCAAATTTTGATTTCATCTTTTAATTTTTAGGATAAAAAATAATGAGTCCAGTCTAAAAAGCCTTAATACGATATTTTCAGCAACTTATTACCCCAACCCTAAAGGGCGAAGTCGCTGAAAATCAGGACGCCCTTTAGGGTTTAGACTAGGCTCATAGTTTTTTTCCGGTCTGATACGAACATCAGGAATTTTATGTTACAAAGATAGTAAATTTTAAAATGATTTGCTTTCTTATTTTTTATGCAGATAAGTTGCCTTTTCAGCACATAATTCACCATCTACTGCCGATGAAACTATACCCCCGGCAAAACCTGCACCCTCGCCGCAAGGAAAAAGGTTTTTTATTTGAGGGTGATGAAGTTTTTCCTTGTCGCGGGGGATACGTACAGGGGATGAAGTACGGGATTCAACTCCAATAACAACAGCTTCGTTAGTTAGGTAGCCATACATTTTTTTACCAAAATTTTTAAAACCCTGCTGAAGCCTTGGCCCAATATGTTCAGGCAGCCAAAAATGTAGTGGGGAAGATGCAATTCCCGGATGATAGGAAGTTTCTGGTAAAATTCCTGATAACCTACCATTTACAAAATCGTGCAATCGTTGTGCCGGGGCTGTTTGACCTGAACCCCCATTTAAAAATGCCATTTTTTCAAGATGTTCCTGAAATTTAAGCCCTGCCAGTTTCCCGTATTCTTCAAAACCGTTTATATCCTCCGGTCTTATTTCAACTACCATCCCGGAATTGGCAAATTTTGAATTCCTGTTTGAGGGCGACATACCATTAACTACTACTTGGTCAGCCTCAGTTGCTGATGGGACAATAAACCCACCGGGGCACATGCAAAATGAATACACGCCTCGGTTATTTATCTGATTTACAAGGCTATATGATGCTGCCGGGAGATATTCACTACGGATATCACAATGATACTGAATAGAATCAATCAAATCCTGTGGGTGCTCAACACGTACCCCCATAGCGAATGATTTTTCTTCAAGTTCAATTCCTTTTTTATCCAATAAGTAATAAATATCCCTTGCAGAATGCCCGGTAGCTAATATTATTGCCTGGACATCAATTTTATCACCTTTGTTGGTAACAATACTTTGAATTTTATCATTTTTAATAGTAAAATCGGTCATTTTTGTGTCAAAATGAATTTCACCACCTGAATTTAAAATAGTTTGCCTGATGTTTTTTATAATGTCCGGTAATTTATTGGTACCAATATGTGGATGCGCTTCAACAAGTATTTTTTCATCGGCGCCATGGTATTTTAATACTTCAAGAATTTTTTTTACACTACCCCTTTTTTTTGACCTGGTAAATAATTTACCATCTGAAAATGTACCGGCACCACCCTCGCCAAAACAATAATTTGATTCAGGGTTCACGATATGTTCCCGACTTAAAAGGGCAATATCTTTTCTCCTTTCTTGAATTTCTTTGCCACGTTCTAATATTATAGGTTTGTAGCCAAGTTCAACCGCCTTTAACCCGGCAAATAAACCAGCAGGCCCGGCACCTATAATTACTATTTCAGGTTTGTTTGTAACGTGCTTATATTCAGGCCTAAATTCTTCAACTTTTGGGACAGCTTCATCAGTAACAACTGTTAGTTCAACCACAATTTTTACTTGGTGCGAACGGGCATCAATTGATTTTTTAATTATTTTATAATAGCTAATCCTGTCCGATTTTATTTCAAGATAATCAGCAATATAATTTTTATAATCTGATTCCTGCGCCGCCTGTTTTGGTGATAGTGATAATTGAATGTTTTTTTGCATGTTTATTATTCGAAATGAAACGAAAGCATTATCATTCTGGAATTCATTTTTTTTATTGTACCTGTATATTCTGTATTATCTCTTTCCAACACATCCATTATTCCGGCACTGTATTTTATTTCGGTTGAAAATTTAAAATATGTTAGGTAAAAATCAATTCCAAAACCTAATTCGTAGTACACATCAAAGTTACTAAGCCTAATTTTAGGCATTTCTTCTTCTTTTATCTTCTTTCTTGCAGCCAAATCTATTTTAGGGTTAACACCACCTATTAAGTATGGGCTATAATTATTTACCCGTAAGGCTTTGTATTTTAGTATTAATGGGAACTCAATGAAAGTTGATGCAATTTTCATTGTATGCAATGTTGGTTGGCTATTGTTAACAGTCCAATAGCTTAAATCTCTTTGGCCAAACGATAAATTTATCAGTGCTCTTAAATCTAGAAACTCAGATAGTCTTAAATTAGAAATAGGTCCTATATGAAAGCCCAGTTGTGGCTGATTTTCAATGGCATATATGTTGCTGTTTTTTGTGTTATCAAAAAAATCGTCAGCTTTTTGTATATTAAAATCCATAATGTTCAAGCCAATGGTAAAACCAAAATGCAACCATTTGCTATCGTAACTTGGGAGGTTTTTAGGTTTAGAACGTTGTGCCGATAATGTAATTGATCCCAGGAGGATCATTATTAATAATAAACTTCTCATTTAATACAATCTTATATTTCTACTATAACTATGAATTAGGTAAAAAATTACATTATAGTTGCAAAATTTAGGCCTAATTATGATGAGTCTATTTTTCTGCCAGATAAATGGAAGCAATGCCAAAAGATAAACGGTTTTCTTTAACTGTTCGAAAACCTGTTTTTTTTAGCTCTTCAACAAAATCATTCCCTTCGGGAAAAGCATTTACGGATTGTGGTAAATAGGTGTATGCTGAATTATCTTTTGAAAAAAGCTTACCTACAAAAGGTAGTATATTAGTGAAATAGAAATTATAAACTTGTTTAATGGGGAATTTCCCAGGTTTTGAAAATTCTAAAACAATAAAAGGTGAGCCCGGTTTTAATACCCTGTGTATTTCGCTTAACCCCATTTGTAGGTTTTCGAAATTACGTACACCAAAAGCAACAATTGCTGCATCATAACTATGATTGGGGAATTGAATGTTTTCAGAATCACCTTCGAGTAACTCAATGATATTTTCAAGCCCTTTCTTTTTTATTTTGTCTTTGCCAATTTTTAGCATCCCAATTGAAATATCAATCCCTATTATTTTATCGGGGTTTAATTTTAGGGCAGTAATTGCTAAATCGCCAGTTCCGGTGGCTATATCTAAAATTGTTTTTGGTTGATATTTTTTCAGTAAAGATATTACTTTATTGCGCCAGAGTTTATCAATACCCATTGATAAAAAATGGTTTAAAAAATCGTACTTTTTTGCAATATTGTTAAACATTTCGGCTACCTGATTTTTTTTTGAATCGGTAGAGTTTTTATAGGGGATAACTTTTTTGTTCATGAATAATTTAATTTAATATTTTAACCATTTGAGGAGAAAATTTTGACAAAAGTGCTAAAAAATACGGGAATTAGCAACGATGAGCCATCCACAAAAATCATATAGATTTATTAGTTGAAGAAAAATTCAAATGGTAAGTACCCAAAATGGGGTAGTAAGAACAAAAAAACGTCTTAGTTTATCTGCCTGATTAACATTCCTTTGTAGTAGTTTTTCCCTCCTTTAAACAAAGAGTATTCCAGCATGTTCCCAATACTGTTTTGTTCTTCAGTTGCCATAAAACGATTATCCCAAATATTATTTTTATCTACTTTAATAACGCCTTTACGTTTGTATCTTGTCCTTCCGCTTTTGTCGGCAACTTGTTCCAAAACCTCAAACTTGTCCCCTTTTTTAAGGCCCTCTTTTAAGCCAATTTTTGCACTAATCGGGTTTGCACTATATAATGGCGTTTTAGTTCGAAAAACTTCATATTTTCTTTGAAGTTTAGCAATAACAGCATCTACAGCGCGTATTGTTGCAACAGTAATTAATTCCTCTTCGGTTTTTTTTGTATAAATAGTCGATTGCAAATCAGCCCAGGCTACCTCAAAACCTACTAATTTAAGTTTGAATATATCTGATTGCTCAAATGCAATTTCCTTATTCCTATCATACGATTGTTCATCCATCCAGTGCTCATCATAAAAAACTGCGGCAACGGAGTCGTTCCATTCTAGTTGGTATAAATACGATCTTGTCCTAATTACATATCCTTTTCCAAAAGTTGTCAACGTTTCATCTGCAAAATCAGTGTCAATATTTTCATCAACAAGTTCGGCTATATCCTTTAAAAACGCCAAACCTGATTTAACTTTGTTAGCAACTTCTTCTTTATTAACATAATGGAAATCATTAACTATCACAAAAGTGTTTTTAATTAGCTCTTCGCCAGCATCTGCTAATAAGGCTAGTCCCCGCTTACTGCTTTTAGCGACTGCCACATCCATATCAGTTGCATTATACGAACCCCTTTGGGCGATAAGTTCCATATTGAATGTGCCATTTGCCGATCGGTTAAACCATTTTGCAACAAGGGCTTTAGCTACCTTGTTTTTTACCATATACCTATTTATGTTTTCCCTTTGGATCCTGATTTTTTCTTCTTTTTTCCTGATATTGGCACCTACGGCATTATTTATTGCCCGTGAACCTAGGAGGTGATTGTTGAATTTGTCAGGTATTTCAGAACTGATATAAGCTTTTTTAATTTCTTTGGCGTAAGGGCGGTCTGGCTCGTTAATCATTAATGTATATAAAGAACTTCTCCTGTAAGCAAGCTCGTTAGGGTTAACCTGGGCCGATGCAAAAACAGGAAGAATTAACATTAAGAATATAAAAATGCTTAGGTTTCTCATGGTTTTTGAACGTTTATTGTTTTTTTTCTGACAATGTACAGAAAATATCGTTAACTTTATAAAATATTCAAAAAAAATGTTGAATTGGAACGATTTTGAATGTTAATAATAGAATGTCATTTATTTAACTAAAATATAAACGGATGAAATTATTGTTATCACTCACATTGGCATTGCTAATAAATGTTGCTTATGCCCAAACTGATACTATTCTTGATTGTGCAATAGAAGCTAATAAAAAAGGAATGGTTTATTTAAAAAGTTTTCAAACTAAGCTTGTTCCTGTAAATGGCGACGAATCAGGTAAAACTTGGTCAGTTGTTCTTAATAAAGGGGTTAAATATCGGTTTTATTTATGCGAAAATAATGAAGATAAACCGAAACATGTTGTGTTGACCCTGTTTGATAAAACACATCCTGAAAGCGAACCTTATGGCTCAACGCAAAAGAAAGGCCACTTCTATTTTGAATGTAATAAAGCCGGTACATACGAGGTTTCTATAAGGTATAAAAAAGGGGCTGCTAATAATGCAACTTCGGCAGTTGGTGTTTTGCTTTTTGTGAAAAGGAAAAAATAAGCTAATCTGAGTGTTAGGGAATTAGCTGGTTTTAATTCAAAGCACAAAAAAAACGAATCCATAACGTAGCTTCGCTGCAAACAAAAAATAGAAACGCTGATAATACTGATTTAACGGATTCACACTGATTTGTATTTAGGGATTGTGATGTAATAAATTGACAGTTTTAAACGAAGGTATTTTGTTTTTTAACAATTTGAAAAAATTAATAATAGCGGGCTATTTGAAGCGTTTTTCAAAGAAGATAAAAAGCAAAAGAGCAAGTTGAAAGCGTCAAGTTATTTCGGAACAATTCCTTAGCTTAAAACACACTAATACTAATCGAATTTCGTAAAACTTTGTTTTTTTAGCAAAATTTACCTGCGGTGAGGGCTTCGCCGTTCATAGAATAATAGTATAAATAGCATTCGTTGATAAACTGACGGGGCAACCCGCCAGTTGGGGAATTTAGTACCTTAATTTCAATGTTGTTGTATTTACTTCAACGCTGTGCAGTATAAATTTTGGCAGAATTTGAATTAAAAACATGTAAATCCTGTCAAAACTTTTCTAGCTTGCCTGGCTTAAGTTATAATCAACAGTTTCAACCTAATGCCAAGTCATGTATGAGGTTTCGGGTTAATTATTCCAATTATTATTGTTATTTTTTCTTTAAAAAGTTAGAAAATGCTGATTCTTAAACAATTAAATAGGCCTAGCCTTTAGGCTAGGAAGTATATAAAATGGCGATTCATTGGCTTTAGCCATAACTAATTGATATTTTGGCTAAAGCCTATATTTTTCTTCGCAAATATCCTTATGAATTAAGCTTTTTATAATCAGCTAAAAACTGTGCCAAGCCATTATCTGTTAATGGGTGTTTAAGCAAGCCTAAAATAGCATTTAATGGACAAGTTGCCACATCTGCACCGGCCTCAGCACATTGAACAATGTGCATTGTGTGCCTGATAGAGGCTGCCAGCACCTGTGTTTCAATCCCATACGTGCCAAACATATCTACTATCTTGTAAATCAGGTCAATACCATCGGTTGATGTGTCGTCGATACGGCCAATAAAAGGCGAAACATAAGTGGCGCCGGCTTTGGCTGCCAACAATGCTTGACCGGGTGAAAAAATTAAAGTACAGTTAGTCCTGATACCTTTACCGGATAAATATTTTATAGCTTTTATACCGTTTTTAGTAACCGGGACTTTTACAACAATTTGGGGGTGTAAAGCAGCAAGTTCTTCACCTTCTTTAATCATCCCTTCAAAATCTGTGGCAATAACCTCGGCACTTACGTCGCCATCAACAATTTCGCAAATAGTTTTGTAGTGATTTAAGATATTTTCCTCGCCTTTTATACCTTCTTTGGCCATTAGCGATGGGTTTGTTGTTACCCCGTTTAAAATTCCCAAATCCTGAGCTTCACGAATTTGGTCTAAATTTGCTGTGTCTATAAAAAAATCCATATTAATAAAGATAAAAGTGTATATAGTAAGTTGTATCTGCTGAATTATTACCCTAAATTAGTATCTGTATGTAAAAACAAAACTTTTTTATTCAGGAAGTGCCCAAACTTAGCAAGTAATTTAAGGCTCGTCACTTTTTTTAAAACACCAGACTTCAATTATGTCCAAAAAAAAAGGGTAAGCTACTCATATCGCACCGCTACAACCACCTACCCTTGCTACCTTCCGGTCCTGGGGGAGTTCAGCAGGAGCTGGTCGTATGAGACTTACCCGGCCACAAAAGTAAAAACTTTTTTTTTTCTGGCAAATTATATTGAATAATTCTAGTAAATTCTTTTCTTTGTGTAACTAAAAATTATTTGTTTTAGTAAATCTTTTGGTGGTATAATGTTAAATTTAAAAACCTTAGAAAATAGAAATTATGAAAAATTTGCAATTCAAACTTGCAATAAGGGGAACGGCTGGCTGACAGCTTGTTGCATTAAGTAGAGCCCGCAAAACCTTTGCGATTTTGCTTTTTGATTATTTAAGCGGTAAAATCCCAAAATTTTTGCTGCTTTTATAGTTTTAAAGTGAGTGGTTTTAAATCCCTTACTATTCATACACTAGCGTTGTGCTTGTAAATAACACGATTGAAATTAACTTCCATAAAGTTTAATAAATCAATTATTATCAACTCCAAATAAAAGACAGAATCACTATTTAATGCAAAAATTAGGAAAAAAACCGTATCTTTGAACTATGGAAACAACAAATATAAATACAATATTTATAGAAAATTATTTAGGACTTATAAGAAATTTAAGTCCTGAAATTAAATTGGATATAATTGAAAAAATTTCTAATACATTAATAGGGGATTTTAAAAAAAAGAAAAACCCAATTAATGAATCTTTTGGGGCGTGGAGTTCAACAAAAACAGCTGATGAAATAATTAACGAACTTCGGGACAACAGAAATTTTAACCGAGAAATTGAACCTCTATAATGAGATATCTTATAGATACGAATATTTGCATCTATTTTATGAAAGGTTTATTTGACCTTGATAATAAAATTGAACAAGTAGGATATGGAAATTGTTATATTTCTGAAATCACACTTGCTGAATTAAAATATGGCGTAGCAAATAGTGAAAAGAAAAAGAAAAACAAAGCAGTACTGGATAACTTTATAGAAGAGTTTAAAATTGTGCCAATTTATAACTCTCTTGATTTATATGCCAAAGAAAAAGCAAGATTAAGAAAAAAGGGAAATATTGTAGATGATTTTGATTTATTAATTGGAGTAACTGCCGTTTCTAATGAAATGACTCTTATAACAAATAATATTAAGCATTTCGGACGAATTGAAAATATTAAAATACAAGACTGGACAAAAGATTAAACACGAAAGCATAATGTATATTGAATTTGGAATCTAAATCTGGACTGGATTTGCATCAGGATTTATTTTCGATAAAAAGCGTGCTGTTATCAAATATATTTCAAATAGTAATTTTATTTGACCTTGTTATGGTTGAATCTCTTTGGAAAATCTATAAGAAAGCTGGGAAAAATGGCTGTGCAGCAATTATTCGTATTTACAATATAATTGTTCATCTAGAAATTATAAAAAAACTGTTTGGTGGCTTGTTATGTTACTAATTCCATTTGTAAACATTGTTATTGCAATTTGGATGATTAATTTGCTTTCTAAAAGATTTGGTAAAAGTGAGGGATTTACAATTGGACTTATATTATTACCTTTTATTTATTATCCTCTTTTAGGATTGAGTAAAACAGAATATGTTGAATAATTTTGGTAAATTATTTTTTGTTTAAAATTATTTTACCACAACATAAGATTAATGGTCTAAGGCACGATCTTTAACAATTAATTAATTATTGTTCAATAAACTTTTAAATTTAATTACTATGGAAAATAAACCAAATGTATGGAAAAACGCACTTAATTGGGGTGTAATTGTTGGTGTGGTTATGGTTATCTATTCCCTTATCATGTACTTTCTAGACCTAAGCCTTGAAAAATGGGTAGGTTGGGTATCTTATGTTTTATTAATCGGTGGTATTGTTTACTCTACTATACAATACAGGGATAATGTACTTGGTGGCGCAATATCCTATGCCCAAGCCCTTGGTTTTGGTGTTCTTATTTCATTATTTGCAGGTATTATTTCTGGTGTTTATAGTTATTTGCTAATGGCCGTAATTGACCCTGAGTTAATTGGTAAAATTATGGAAATGGCACAGGAGCAGATGTTAAGCCAAGGTTTAACTGATGAACAGGTAGAGCAAGCCATGGAGATGCAGAAAGGGTTTATGAAGCCTGGTGTCATGGCGTTGATAACCATTCCGTCATTAACTTTTATGGGATTTATTTTTTCATTGATTACTTCAATTTTTCTTAAAAAAGAAGGTGCTAATGAAATGTTTGACGGGGAATAAAATAAATTTTTAATAGCATATAAATAATATTGTGGGTTGCATTCATTGTCAAATCAATATAACTTGCTATTATACTTATAATTTTGAAAATTTGTATTTTTAATGGATATATCTTTAGTAATATCACTTTATAACGAAGAGGAATCATTACCCGAATTAATTGAATGGATTGCCCAGGTTATGAAAGAGAATAAATTGTCGCACGAAATTATTTTGATAGACGATGGCAGTACTGACAATTCATGGGATATTATAGAACAGCTTTCTGAAATCCATACAGAAATTAAAGGTATAAAATTCCGTAGAAACTATGGAAAATCTGCCGCTTTGTTTTGTGGGTTTGATGCAGCTAAAGGTGAGGTTGTAATTACAATGGATGCCGATTTACAAGATAGCCCCGATGAAATACCGGAACTTTATAAAATGGTTAAGGAAAATGGCTACGATTTAGTTTCAGGATGGAAAAAGAAGCGCAAAGACCCGATTTTTGCTAAAAACATACCTAGCAAATTATTTAACTGGACAGCCCGTAAAGCCCACGGTTTAAAACTTCATGACATGAATTGTGGCTTAAAAGCTTTTAATACCAATGTAATAAAAAGTATTGAAGTGTACGGCGATATGCACCGCTATATACCGGTTTTGGCAAAAAATGCAGGTTTTACAAAAATTGGCGAAAAAGTAGTAGAACACCGTGCACGGAAATATGGGGTAAGTAAATTTGGGATTGAACGTTTTATAAATGGTTTCCTTGACTTGCTAACCCTGGCATTTATGTCGAGGTTTGGGAAACGGCCAATGCACTTTTTTGGTTTAATGGGGACTTTTAGTTTTTTTGCTGGTTTTGTTATACTTATTTACTTAAGTTTTGCAAAATTTGTTTACATGCAATACAAAATGACGGAACGGCCTTTGTTTTATCTAGGTTTATTGGCTGTAATTTTTGGTTCGCAGCTATTCCTTACAGGTTTCCTTGCCGAAATGATTTCACGTTCGTCAACTGAAAGAAACCAGTACGAAGTTGAGAAAAAAATATGATTTGATTAGGGTTACTTTAAATATATACCAGTGTGTGAAAAGTAGTTGTCGGTAAATTACAGTACTGGTAGATTGTTGGGTGTAGCTTGCTTTCATTAATAGAATTTGTAAGATTTGAAGTCGAATTATAGTCCCAGCGCCGAATCGAGAATGATAAGACGTGCCCATTTAGTTTTTTGCTTCTTAAACTGCCTATAATTTTGCTAATTGCAGAACATTAAATCAATGAGTCCAGTCTAAAAAGGGTGAAAAAGTGCAATCTGAAAATAAGGATTTACCCCTAACCCTAAAGGGCGTCCTGATTTTCAGCGACTTCGCCCTTTAGGGTTTTTCAGCGACTTCGCCCTTTAGGGTTGGGGTAATAAGTTGCTGAAAATATCGTATTAAGGCTTTTTAGACTGGACTCATCAATTCAAATCTACTTGGTTTCATTTGATATCTCATTGGTTTATACCATAGGAGTGTGTTATTTTTGATAAAAGTTGCCAATTTCATTTTTTTTCAAATATTTGTATTTGAAACTTTCCAAGCTTTAATTTTTTATTAAGCTTAAATCAATTTCATTTGTTCTAAAATTACAAATCCCCAAAATGTAAAAAGTGCACTGAATAATATAATTTTTAAACATTATTAACATTTTTTTTGCTATTCTAAATAAAATTACTACTTTTAACCGTGTAAAATATTCTTAACCCAAGTTGGGTTAAATGAATTTGTAGTAAAAATAAAAGCGCTGATTATCAGCACATTACAAAACAGGCACTGATATTCAGAGCTTTACAGAACCCAACTTGGGTTAATAAATTATTTGAAATTTAACACAGTATCTAATTAGGGGCCAGAACTCGGATAAATTAAACAGTTCAAGTATTAATGTATGAATAGCAAGGGATTAAAATTTTTTCACTTTCAAGCTATAAAGGTAGCAAGATATTGAGGGTTTTATCACTGCCTTAAAACCACAGGTCTGTTATTTAGCCTTTGATAGTTAGAGTCTCATCTACTGAATTTAAGTGCAACCTCTTAGGGGCTAGCTTATTGATAATCAGCTTGTTGTGATTTTTTTTTTTGCAAAAACTAGGCTTTTAAATAATATAAAATAAAATTACAAAAATTTTGTGGTGTTTGTTTAATGTAACAAGCTACCAATTAGTAAGTTGCTATTATTGTTTATAAACTCCGCTGTGAACTTTTACTTTCTATAAACAACAATGGCTTTATCTCTAATTCGCTTCGGTTTTTTACCTCTAAGTTGGATTCTTTCTTCTGAATCGTGTATTTCAGAATGATAAATATTATTTTCCTCTGGAAGGTATTTAACAATTCCATTCAAATCTAGAATGTCTTTTTTTTTAACTTTGCAAATAGCAAAAAAATCCTTTTGCGACAATAACGAATTGTAACAATCTTTATCATTTCTTCCACCGTCTCTATCAACCGACACTCCAAATGAATCTTTAAAAGTAGCAGAACTTGGACGATCGTGATTAAAATCCCAATTAATATGTATTATTCCTCTGAAAAGAAATTCATCATCACTAATTAATTCATCAAGCATAAAACAAAGTAATAATATTTTTAATCTCTTTTATATTTACATCTTTCTCAATTTCTTCTCCGTTATCTACTTGATAAAGAAAATTACTATCTTTTGAAATCTCAATTTCTATTAAGTTATTATCATCTTTGTAACTTTCTATTTGAATTGTACCTCTGCCTGTTGGGAATATTTGAGGCTGAAAGTCTAAATTTAAAATAATACCTTCAACAGTCTCAATTACATTTTTGTCAATAGGTTTTCCATTATACCCATTCCAATTAGATTGCAGATCCATAAAACTTGATAGTTTTCGTTTATTCAATTTTAACTTTTCAAGAGAATATCTGTCAGAGTTATTAAATCTTGTAGAAGTTGGTGTATGAATAGGAATACTAATACTTTGCACAGCCTGATTCTGTTCAATATATCTTGGCAATCTACATGTAGAATCAGTCATAAATAAACTTAGGCTTGCTATCATAGAGGTTTTTATTAAACTATTTCTTTCCATCTGACAATTCTTCTAATTTATCAATATGCCCCCCTAACCATTGATGTAACTCCTTTGCCGTTTGATAATTGATAATAACTCCATTTTTTATAACCCTGACAAAACTATTTTTCAAGTCAGAAGGTTCAGAATCTATATCTTCAATTCCAATTTTACTATCTTTTATTTCAAATGTTTGAGATACAGGTATGGCATTTCTTTCAAGAAAAAAATTAATAACAATTTCTCCTAATGGATTAATACCACCTTGTGCTCCATTTACATATATTGGATTATAATTATTTTCAAATATATATTTACATTTTATTTTATTCATAATATTTTTTTACATTCCTATTACAAATATAGTTATATTTTTATCAACTTACACTACATCAATATTCAAACATTTTAATTTATATTTTTTTAACGATTAAAATTATTGCTAGATACATCAATTTAAAAAAATCTAAAATTTTCATTTTTTCAATAGTTAATCGTATTTTTACACGACAAATTATATATGGCTAAGTTATTTTTTTGCTTCACAAACAATTTTAACATTTATAAAATTCAGTATTTAGTCATATTTGCAATGCTTATTATCAATTGCAAACAACAATCGTCTATCGCATATCCTAAATGAAAAAAATATATTATCCAGAATAATTGAAGCTTGCTACCTAAAACCCATCCTTTTCCTTTCTTCTTTTTGTTCAATTGTAATATCTTTTAGGTCAAGTATCGTTACGGTTTCCATCATGCTTTGTGTCCTTTCTTCCG
>NBLH01000061.1 GCA_002084525.1 Bacteroidetes bacterium 4572_117
CACGAGTACATTACAAAGGGCAATATCGATTCGGGGCTTAAAGTTTCTGTTGTGTCTGATGAAGAAACAATAAGTTACCAAATTAAAGAAGATGGTGGGATTGATAAGTTGTAGCTTGCAAAACCTATTTACTAAGCAAAATGTAGGAGCACCAACGATTGGGCATGGTTTTCTTGTAATTCGTTACAAAAAAACGCTGAGCTTATGTATTTCTGATATTTAGCCTTGGCTTATATAGAAAGTGCGAAATTCGAAAAGGGTTTCACAAAAAAACTTATAAGTAACAGTTTGTTTAGTGCTTATTTGCTAATTTAAAAGTAAAATAATTGGTTCTATTTTTCAAGCTCAATTTCTGCATTTATCATTACGTTAATATATCCTTTATATTCTGCGTCCACTTTAGTCCATTTATTTCCTAAACCCGTATACCATCCTTCACCATTTTTGTTTTGTACTATCAGGTTTTTATTCAATAAATCCTCACCCGGGCAATTTTCATTTTTATCATGCTTATAAATTCTTATCCTAAAAGGGGCATCTGTATGCCCAATCCCTGCAATGTAAAAACTAATAGATTTAACAAAACCTGATAAATCATTTTTGTTCCTGATATAATGGCCATATTGTCCACCAAAAATACTGGAAACCTGATATTTCCATGGTTTTTTTGCTTCACCCCAAGCTTTATTACTTTTGTTTTTTAGGTTTTACGCTTACTTCTTTTATATTATAATATTTTTGTTTTAATTCAACAGTATTAGTTCCGGAATTTACAAACTTGTTTATAGATATATTTTTTCTATCATATCCAAGAGCATAAAAGCTGATTGTATCTTTTTGGTTTTTTTCTGGTAAGGTAATCGTAAAATGTTGCAAAATTTAAGGGTTTGTGCTTTTCCTTTTCTATAATCCTACCCTTTAATTCAATACTTTGGGCAGTACCAATATAACTGCTTAGGAAATAGAAAGTGAGTAAAGTGATTTTTTTTAGTTTAATCTGCATTTTCTGTTTTCTTAATAATAAAATTTAGTTAATTGATGACATCAATTAGGATAACTACTGTTATAATGACACTTCTTAATAATTGATTTTAATAGTACTTTATTAATACCAATAGTTCGTTAAATTTTTGTAATGCTCTGAATATCAGTAGTTTTAAAAAACGAATCTCCATATCTTAAAATTCTGATTATTAGATGGTTAATTTTTAATTTTGCATTTAAAATTTATAATTTAACGAATTAAGCAGTTATAATATTCCTAAACCCAAACTGTATAAATTTCCTTATCTTTATGGTTGATTGTTTCTGTTTTATGGGTTTTGTTTTCATTAAAATCATATATCAGTAAATATCCTTTTTTTAGGTTATACATATCAAGGTAATCACTTAATTGTTCAAGCCCTTTTTGATGCATTTTTTCGCCACGCCAAATTTTCAGCTCTATAACATCTCTTTTGTTGTTAAAAACAAGCACCAAATCCATACGCCTTTCGTCAGCAACAACAGGTTCTTTAAAACCATACCCCTTACTGTTTAATATTGGGCGTAAATACGATAAAAACAATAATCGCCCTTCACGTTCAATAAAGCTTTCGTCTTTATAAGAGTATTCTTCTTTCATAAACTGCTGAAATTTCAGCATTATCGTTTCAATGTTTAAGTTGCTGTCATCGTCGAAAAAATCTGGTGATATTACAGGTTTTCCGTATTTTATATTATAGGTCGATAGCATATATAAATATATCATTTGCTCAAAAACACGGTTATGAATAACACAATTACCATTTTCTTCACGAATTATTCCATGAAGCTTTGCCAAAGAAATAAGTTTGTTTCTTATATTGTATGAAAAAATATCACCATCAATAATTATTTTAAATATAAAATCATATAAAGCTTCGTTGTTTTCAAGTTCTTTAACAATGCTGTCAAATAGTGTGGTATCATAACTTTCTTTGGTTAGTAAACCAAATGAAGTTTCAACATCTGCAAGTGTCCAGTCTTTATTTTTTCTTTGTGGGATAATTATTTCGTCAATATTTTTACAAATTTTGCTAACCAGAAACGGGTAACCGTATGTGAAATAGAATATTTTTTCTGAAATATCCTTAAAATCCATTTTATTACCTGTTTCATTGCTGTACTGAACAAGCATAGTAGTAATTTCTGCCGGGTTAAAGTTCATTTTCACATTAAAATCAGTAGCAATGTTCCAAGGGCTGTTATATTGCCCAGTGTTGTTTTCGTCTAACTTTAATTTAATAGTTTTAATGTCGTGAACACCTGCAAGTATAACCGATTGGAATGTATAATCCTTCCCTTTGTTTCTTTGCAGGTATTTGTTGCGCAACATCCCAATAAAGTTCAGGAATAACTTGTTGTTACTTGATTTATCTACCTCATCAATAAAAAAAACAGTTTTTTTATTAAATTTTTCATGAAACTGGCTTATAAAATTAGATAATGTACTTATTGAATTAACATTTTCTACTTCCTTTAGTACTTCTTCGGCATAAATGTTTTTATTATACTTAAGCTCTTCGCCAATTACTTTAACAATATGTTTACTAAAAGTTTCTTCTTGTTCAAAAATAATATCGCCTATTCCTTCAAAACTTGTTTCAATAGCAAAATAATCATCTTTATTATTCAAAAATGTAGTTAATTCGGCAATCGTGGTTGTTTTACCAAATTGCCTTGCCCGGTTTATTGTAAAATACTTCCCTTTTTTTATAAGATTAAAAATTTCAGAAAATTTTTCTTCTGTGTTAACCATATAGTGCATATTTGGTACGCACAAACCTGTTACATTAAATTCTTTTTGCATAACAATTGTTAATTTTTACAAATATACAAAAGAAAGCGGTTTTATTTGTTTAAGCTTATTTTACAGTACTAAAAAAAATAGTAATTTTACTGCAATAATATTTCTACTCAAAAACAATGTCATGACAAAAAAAGTATCAAACCTGTTTATTCTATTATTTTTTACATATTATTTTTCTTTTGCCCAGTTAGAAAACCAGTTTACAGAGGATTTTAATAATAATAACCGACAATGGAGCGTATCAGATAATAAAGATATTAAAACAAAAGTGGAAAACGGGTTTTATGTTATGCAACATAAAAGAAAGAGCTTATCGTATAATTTTTGGCGAAATTTTGCTATTGATGCCGACAATGATTTTTACGTTGAAGCCAGTTTAAAACAGGTTGCAGGTATAGATAATTGGGGCTATGGTATTGTTTGGGGCGCCGCAGGCTGGGACAATAGCTATAATTTTACTATTTCGTCTAATGGTATGTTTACTGTTACGGGGCACGATAAAGAAGAATATTTTGAATGGCAGGCATGGAAAGAGAGCAAAAAAATAAAACCTTTAGGGCAAATAAATATATTGGCGATAAAAAAAACTGGGGACTTACTATATTTTTATATCAATAATAGTTTGGTTTATACGCACAAATTTAAACGATTATATGGTAATAAAATTGGGTTTATTGTTGGTAGGAGCATGACTGTAAAGGCTGATTTTTTAAAAGTTAAATATCAAAGGGTGAAAATTAACCTGGTAAAAAATATCAACCCAAAGTATAAAAAGAAAAACCTTGGTACCAAAATCAACTCAAAATATTCGGAAATTGCCCCAATTATATCACCCGATGGAAATACTTTGTATGTTGGCAGGCAGCACGACCCACAAAACTATGGCGAAAAAAAGGAATATGATATTTGGTATGCTACCAGAAATAAAGACGACAGCTGGGGCAAAATGAAACACATGGGAAAACCGATAAATAATGCAGGCGATAATCTTGTTATTGCGGTTTCGCCCGATGGGAATACTTTGTGGCTAGAGGGTTTGTATTCACAAAATGGTGGGTATGTGAGCGATCAGGGTATTTCTGTGTCGAACCGGACAGCAACAGGTTGGTCAGTACCAAAAAAAGTTGTTATTGAAAAATTTTACAACAAAAACGAATACGAAAGTTATTGCCCTACAATTGACCGCAAAGTGCTTATTATGTCGCTTGAAAGAGATGATACGTACGGGCAAAAAGATTTATATGTGAGTTTTAGGCTACCCAATGGTAATTACAGCCAACCTTTTAATATGGGTACCGATATCAATACTTTTTTTAACGAAGGGACCCCATTCATTGCCCCCGATAATAAAACTTTGTATTTTTATTCATATGGGCATCCCGGTTACGGAAGTGCTGATATTTTTGTTACAAAACGGCTAGATAACAGTTGGAGAAAATGGTCAAAGCCAAAAAACCTTGGACCAACAATTAATTCGTCCGATTGGGATACATATTATTCCATAGCTGCTAAGGGAGATTTTGCCTATCTGGTTTCAACTAAAGGTTCGTTTGGGAACGAAGATGTGCAAGAGATAAAAATGAGCGAAGATGCCAGGCCCGACCCTGTTGTGCTTATTTATGGAAGGGTTTATAACAAAAAAACAAAAAAACCGATTGGTGTGGATATTGTTTATGAAAATATTAAAACAGGGGCAAAGGTAGGGACAGCCCGATCAAACCCCCGAACGGGTACTTACAAAATAATTTTACCTTTTGGCAAAGAATATGGATTTAGAGCCGAGGCTAATGACTATGTTGCTATAAATGAGCAAGTTGATTTAAGAAAAATATCAAAATATAAAGAGCTAAAACAGAATTTGTATCTGATACCTATTGAAACTGGTCAGGTAATTAATCTGCAAAGTGTTCAGTTTAAAAGAAGCAAAACTGAATTTACCGAAACTTCGTATACTGAGTTAAACCGTTTAGTCAAATTAATGAAAAAGTATCCTAAAATGGAAATTGAACTAGCCGGGCATACTGATTCTCGGGGTAAACCAAACCTTTTAATGGCTTTATCGCAAAAGCGTGTTGCAGCTGTTAAAAACTATTTGGTTAAACATGGGGTTAGCTCAAGGCGCATTACAGGAATAGGTTATGGGGGCACCAAACCATTGGCAACCGGTACCGACGACCAGGAAATTAAAAACCGAAGGGTAGAATTTAAAATTGTTAAAATTTAAGCTCCTGCAAATAGTTGTTAATGTTTAGGGTGAATTTTAATTTGTTAAACTGTTAAATTTGTATGACAATGGTTTTCAAAATATTCCGAACCATTTAATTACCAATGTGCTAATACACTAATTACTAATTTACCAATTACTAATTTACAAATTACATTCATTCCTTTTCCTCACATATTTGGCAAAAGAATACGAAAATTTGTTTTTTCCATCAGGTTCAAAATCCTCAATTTTTGCAGCAGACCATTTATTGGTTTCATAATCAGGGAAATATGTATCTGCCTTAAATTCATTGTGTACATGTGTTAAATAAAGCCTGTCTGCTTTTTCTATAAACAGTTTATAAATTTGTGCACCACCAATTATAAAAACATTTTCATCCTCCCTGCAAATGTCCAGTACCTCTTCAACGGAATTAACAACATCGCAGCCTTTGCATTTAAAAGCTGTGTTTTTGGTTAAAACAACATTTTTCCGGTTTGGTAAAGCCCCATTAGGCAACGATTCGTATGTTTTTCGCCCCATGACAATCGTATGCCCAGTAGTTAGTTTTTTAAAGTGCTTTAAATCAGCTGGTAAATAACAAAGCAATTTATTGTTTTTACCAATGGCATTGTTTGTATCTAATACCGCTATAATTGATATTGTCATATAATTTTTATATAATCTCGTAAAAAATTGACTTGCTTTATAAAATTTCGTATCTTTGTTTTATGATATAGGATAGATCGTTTTGGACGTATGCGCGAAGCTTTCCTTGTGAAATAGCACGTAGCACTATGAAATGTCTAGTTTATTGAAAGCCTGTAATTATTTACAGGCTTTTCTTATGTACATTGTTTTTGTCCCTAATTCTTTTTTCCCATCCCTTTTTTCTTCGATATATGTTATTTCGTCATCAAATTTTTTTGTGTATTGTATTAATTCATTACCAAACTTATTTTTTATACCACTTTTAACTTTATCCGGGTTTAAGCATATTTCTGGAATTTTTTCAAAATCATCAGGCTTTATTGCTAACTGTCCCTGCATTTTTTCTAATTTATCGTCTCCATGTTTTTTAAATGCATGTTTTATTCCATAACTATCAATAACCCTTTCATATTCACTTAAATCAAAGTTTGTTTTTTCCTTAAGCATATCTAATTCAATCTGACTTATTTTTCCCAACTTAAACTTTTCCAGTTTATTTGATTTGCTTTCCAATACTTTTTCAACAAATTTTTTTATACCACTCATAAGTAGAATTTTACGATAGAAATTACACGGAAATTTTCCCCTTTATATGTGGATGCGGCTTATAATTTTCTAAAGTAAAATCATCGTATTTAAAATCAAATAACGAGCTTACATTTTTGTTTATTTTTAATGTAGGAAGTTTTTTTGGTGTTCTGCTTAACTGTAGCTTAACTTGCTCAATATGATTTAGATATATGTGTGCATCGCCTAATGTGTGGATAAATTCGCCAGCTTGTAAACCTGTGGCTTGGGCCACCATTTTTAACAAAATTGCATAAGAGGCTATATTAAAAGGTACACCCAAAAAAATATCGGCGCTACGTTGATAAAGCTGGCACGACAACTTACCGTCAGCCACATAAAATTGGAACAAAATATGGCATGGTGGTAAGTTCATTTTGTCTAAATCGCCTACATTCCAAGCGCTTACAATATGCCTGCGTGAATCCGGGGTGTTTTTTATGCTTTCAATTACGTTTTTTAGCTGATCAATATTGTTGTTTTCTGCTGTCCACGATCTCCATTGGTAACCATATATCCTTCCCAATTCACCATTATCATCGGCCCATTCGTTCCATATGCGTACTTTATTGTCTGTCAGGTATTTAGTGTTAGTTTCACCTTTAATAAACCAAAGTAATTCATGTATGATTGAGTGCAGGTGGGTTTTTTTTGTGGTTATTAGCGGAAAGCCTTTTTCAAGATCAAATCGCATTTGGTATCCAAAAGTGCTAATAGTCCCTGTGCCGGTACGGTCTTCTTTTTTTGTGCCGGTTTTTAGCACATGTTCAAGTAAATTCAGGTATTGTTGCATTTTATATTGATATTATTAAAACACAAAAATATGTAAATATCCCTGAAATCGAAATCTTATGGGTAAGTTTAGTAAATATATGGTATTAACCTATAAGTTGATTTAGTATAACTACCATAATCGGTAAAATTATTTAAAAGTAGTTTTTCTTCGTAGTTTAGTTTAAAAATAAGGTCAATTAATATAATTATGCCAATAACTAAGCGCAACCAACTAAAATATTCAATTATTAAGGGTGTTATTGTTAAAATTATTGCAAAATACATCGGATGCCTAATTATATTGTATGGCCCTGATACTACTAATTTTGCATTTTCTTTTAAATCAGGATAAATCCTTAAATTGTCTAATTTCATGGCAATAATTGCCCAAAAACCTAACAAAACACCCCAAATTTCTATTGTTAGAAGAAAATAGGAACTGTTAAAAACTGGTGCTGTAACAAAAATAATTGCAAGCCCAGCAAACTGTATAAATACGAATAATGATTTCATCATCCCACCCATTTATTTGAAACTTAGATTTTAGTTTTTACCCACAATATCTTTAGGTAGCTTCTAAAAGCGAAAGCTTGAGTGCCATGGTAAATTGCAAACAATTACCAATACTGATATTCAGCCTTTTAACAGCTCAAGCCTTCGTTACTTAATGACAACAATAGAACAATTTAGCAATTTAACAATATTGTCAATAAATTGCCATATACCTGCGATTCAGTTATTAAAACTGATTGTTTTTGTGAATACAGGTTTTATTCTTTTTTTGCACAACTACTTGCCCCCACAATTGGGTATAGCGGACAAAAATTTATTAAGGCAGTACCAATAGGAACAATGGCAACTAAACCCCACCAAGTTTGATAATAATAACCAAGTGCTCCAATAATAATCCCTAATATAATTCTAATAATTTTATCTGTTTTACCAATATTACATTTCATAATAAAAAATTTAAACGATTAATAATACGACAAAACTATTTAGAATGAATCTAAATAACGGTGATAAAAGTTACAAAGGGGCAATTATTTTTATTTTCCCACGTAAAAGTTCAATTTTACCTTCATTTTCTAGTTTTTTTAGTAAACGGGAAACCACTTCACGTGCAGTACCAAGCTCATCGGCTAGTTTTTGGTGGGTAATATCAATTTTATTATTGTTTGGTAACTGTTTTTCTTTTAACCGCTCAATTATCCGAAAATCCATATTTTTAAAGGCAACTTCGTCTACAATGGAAAGCAATTCGGTAAGCCGTTCATTATATAGTTGCATTAGGAATTTTCGCCATCCGGGGTATTTATCCATCCATTCCTTAACCTTTGCTGTAGGAACAATAATAATTTCAGAATTTTCTTCAGTTATGGCGTCTACCCTGCTTTTTTTGTTATTTATTGATGAGGTTATTGAAAGTATGCAGCTTTCATTGGGTAGGATATAATATAAAAGTATCTCTTTTCCAGAATCATCTTTTCTTATAACTTTAATTCTGCCTTTTAGCACAATTGGGATTACCTTGATATAGTTGCCTGATTTTAGTAATGTACTATTTGCTTCTAAACTGACAGTTTCAAGCCCTGACAGTTCTTTGAGTAACTCTATCTCAAATAGTGATTTAAGATGTTTGGGGATTGTTGTCAAAAAAAGAATTTTAATTAGTATTAGTTTTCATCACTAAGTTTACAGTTTTCAAATAAATTATAAACCTCTTTGTTTGTCATTGAATATTTTTCTTCAAAAATAGCAAAATCTAACTACATAATCTTTATTGCTTTTTGAAGCTGCATTACCCTGTAAGATAAAATTTCATTTATCATTTTATCATAACTCCCCTTAAACATCGAAACATAATTGTTAAGTTGCAGAAAATCTCGTATTAAGGCTTTTTAGACTGGACTCTTCAATATTTTTTATAAACTAATCTTGTCAGATTACCCTATATGTTTTTCGGTTATTGTTACAAAGTTAACTAAAAAATCAATTGCTTGTAATAAGCTTGTTGTTTAAGTCTGTCAATTACATACTGTTTATCAGGAAATATTGAGTTTTTTAATTTACCGTACCATTTTTTTGCATTGTTATAATCTTTTTTTTCCGATAAAATTTGGATAACATTCAAATAAAGGAAACCAAATGGGTATTCCAGGTGGTTTTCTATAGCTTTTTTAAAAGCAACAAGGGCAAAATCAAGTTTACCTTTTGAATAATAATCAAACCCCATATTAATTTCTTTATTAAATTCATCATCTAGGATAATGCCTACAACCGAAAAACAATTATTGTCGCAATCTTCAACCAAAGTAAGGTATTTGAATATTGGGTTTATTTGTGGGAAATATAGTTGAAAAGTTAATACTTCGCCAACATTTTTAAACTTATAACTTGCAGGGCAAACCGGGATACCTTTCGATGAAATAAGCTGGAACTTTAAACCACTTAAAGCATCTTGTACATAAATGTTTTTATCGGCACAAAACTCCCCGGTAATAGACTGGTTTTCAATTGATAATTCAATTAAAGTTTGGGTTTCAAGATATTCTACTTTAGTAACTTTCATGGGGTGGCTTGCCATAGCAAAATTAGGGTTTTCTATGGTTTGAGAAATGCCGATAAAGCTATAAATAAATAAAAATACTATTATAAATAATGATTTCATACGAATATATATATTGTTAAATGGTTATATTACTATAATATTAAGTTGTTATACAAACGTTAAAACCAAAATAATCTTGCTTTTTATTTAATTATTTCGTACATTTGTATTAAGAAATTTCTTTTTGGTATGGAACGGTTTTGGACGTAAGCAACAGGTTAATTCATGGTTTGCACTGTACATTTTATAAAAAACCGATTAAAGTTCATTCTTTAATCGGTTTTTTATAAAATGTTTTTAATGCAAGCTTTTCTCGTCTTGTTCTAATTTCTTCCACATAAAAATACATATCTCCAATTTCCTTTTTATAGACTATGCACTGTAATTTTGTTCTATCTGAAATATTGCCTTTTAGTATTTCGTCAGCCTCACTTACTATAAGTGGGATATGTAAAAAATCTGAGTAATCTATAGGGTATTTATCTTTACTATCTTTTCCGTGTTGTTTAATAGCATGATTTATATCCTGAACCGTAATTACGCGTATATAACCTGTTAAATCAATATCCATTATAGTTTTTATTGTTTCAATTTCTCTATTTGTTACTTCCCCTAAATTTTTCCATTTGTTTTCGGTTTTATCCTTAATTGCAATATTTATTATTTCTAAAAGCTTCTTTATTTGTTCTTTCATAGTTCTAAATGGTTAATTTGCTATATTATTAAGCTGTATTATTCAAAAGCAGCACCCTTTAAACGCCAAAACTCAAATAAAATTACACTTCTGTTTCATAAAAAAAACCTGACAAGTTTTAGAAACCTGCCAGGCTAAATAAGTTTATTGTAGTAATATATTATTCACCACCTCCACCAAAAGTGAAATCAAGGCCAATACCTACACCCCAAGCAGACTTTTTGTAAGTCTCTTTAAAAGGTACAGCCGCATCACCTAATGGATACGATTTATTAGCCGTAAAATCTTGGTACATAGTCATAAAACCACCTAATTGAATGGTAATCATATTGTTAATGGCAAAGGCTCCACCTCCACCAATTGAGTTGGTATTTAAACTGTATGATAAGTCGGTATGATAAGTATCTTTAACACCTGTTTTGGTACCTAACCAACCTGCACTAACTAAAAGTTTTTCACTAATATTATATTCAAGACCTAAAGCATATTCCATTGAATTCCCTTCAATTTCAGCAACATTTTTCCAATTTACTTTTGTGTCAAAATAAGTATGGAAACCTGCATGAACATTTAATGCATCAGTAATCTGATATTTTGCACCAATAGAAAGCATTGCCGGCATATCAGCATTAATAACTTCTTTGTCAGGGAACATAGAGCTACCATCTGAACCTGTAATTACATCAGATGCAGTTTCGTTTGTTATTTCAAGGTTGGTTTTAAATTCGTATTTGATACCAATATTTAACTTGTCTTCCATAAAGCTAAGGTTTAAGCCTGCAATTGGAGTAAAACCACTACCAGTTTGTACTACGTCAGCCTCTTGGTCCATAGTTTGTGCAGCAACAA
>NBLH01000062.1 GCA_002084525.1 Bacteroidetes bacterium 4572_117
TGTAATATGTTTGGATATTCGAGAGAGGAGTTTTATAAGCTCACTTGGGATAAAATGACCTACCCTGATGATTTAGAAAAAGATTTATTACAATTTAAACGTGTGCAAGCAGGCGAAATTGATAGTTACTCAATGGATAAACGTTTTTTTCGTAAAAATGGAGATGTATTCCATTCTTCTCTTACAGTTAATGCAATTCGTAAAACCGATGGTTCAATTGATTACATGATAGCAATCCTTAATGACATTACCGAACAAAAAGAAACTGAAAAAGCATTAAGGGATAGTGAAATGAGATGGCAATTTGCTGTTGATGGTAGTGAATTAGGTCTTTGGGATTGGGATATTTCAAACAATAAAGTATTTTTTTCAAAACAATGGAAAAAAATGCTTGGCTTTGAAGATGATGAAATAGGTGACACTTTTGAAGAATGGTTGAAACGTGTTCATCCTGAAGATATTAAGGAGGCACAAGCTGATATACAGAAACATATAGATGGTGAAATTCCTGTTTATATGAATGAACACCGACTGCTTTGTAAGGATGGAACTTACAAATGGATTTTATCAAAAGGGATAGGTATAACAACAAAAGATGATGGTAAACCAAAAAGAATGTTAGGAACTCATGCTGATATTTCGATAAATCCCAGATTTACTGAATTAACAGGCTATTCTGCCAAAGAAGCTTATAAACAAAACCCCAGTATATTAAATTCAGGTACACAACCCAAAGAATTTTTCACAAAGCTATGGGAAACCATTTTATCAGGAAAAACATGGAAGGGTGAATTTTATAATAAGAAAAAAAATGGTGAATATTATTGGGAAAGCTCAACTATTACACCAATTAAAGATAAAAAAGGGGAAATAAACAGCTTTATTGCAATAAAAGAAGATATTACTTTAAGGAAAAATGCAGAACAAGCACTTAAAGAAAGTGAAGAAAAATTAAAAGAAATAAATATAACAAAAGATAAATTTTTCTCAATAATTGCACACGATTTAAGAAGCCCATTTAATACAATGTTGGGGTTTTCTAATTTACTTATTGACAAGGAAGTATTGATTTTAATCCTGAGCAAATAAATCTGTTTTTATTAGCTGACGAGACTATTGAATTATTAGTACAAATAGCTAACAAAAAAAACATAAAAATAATAAGTCAAATACCGTCAGCCATCTTGGTGTATGCCGATAAAAATATGGTTTTAACAATTTTACGTAATTTAATATCAAATGCCATAAAATTCACACCAAAAGGAGGTACTGTTGAAATAGGTGTAGAGACACGCCGCGGCGTGTCTCTACACGAAATATACGTAAAAGACAGTGGTGTTGGAATATCAAAAGAAATGCAATCTAAGATCTTTGATATTGGAGAAAACACATCAACAAAAGGAACTGAAAATGAAGATGGAACAGGCTTAGGTTTAATACTTTGCAAGGAATTTATTGAAAGGCATAATGGCAATATTTGGGTTGAAAGCGACGAAGGAAAGGGGAGCGAGTTTATTTTTACTTTGCCAGTAATTTAAAAACACAAATCAATGGACAATAAAAACAAGCTAGAACAACCCAACAACCCATTACATGGAATGACACTAGAATCAATACTAGAATATCTGTGGGGTGTTTATGGATGGGAAGAATTGGGTATAGAAATCAATATCCGTTGTTTTAATCATGAACCTTCTATTAAATCTTGCTTAAAATTTTTAAGAAAAACACCCTGGGCAAGAGAAAAAGTAGAGCAATTATATATTGACACAAGATATCAGTGAGTATCAAAATTTGGTGATGGGTTAAAAGTATTGATTATTGTATATGTCTCGCAATTTGACGGGTTAACCCGTCAGTTCATCAACAGATTCGACCCAACCCCCAAAATTTAATCTCCTTGCTTATTGGAATTTTCATTGTTATTATATGCTGAGCGGTCATAAACTGTGTTTTGCTATACTGTATAAACGATTAACAATCAATATATTAAAAGTAACACGAAATCTCAAATTATGACCAGTCGAAGTATATAAAAATCACCTTATGTAGCCCGCAATACGTTCAATTGCTTCTTTTGAACCCAACGGGATAGTTATACCCCCATCGGGGGTTTTGTGGTCCCTGGGGTTAATACGGATAAATTCTGCATTATGGCTTCGGAATACGCTTTGCGATTTCATACGTACGGTAGGGACAGCATGTCCGGCACCAAGTTCAATAATAACGAGTTTGGCATTTGCGGCTTTTAGCTCGTCAAGCCAGTTGTGGCAGCTGTTGCTTTGTTCAGAACTACGGTCCGAAATCCAATTCCAATCGCCAAACATTAAAATATTGGGGCGGGCAATAGCACCACAAGAAGGACAACGTGGCAAAGGCTCAACTGCTTCAAAAACATCCAAATCAACATTCACGTCAATATCAGAAGCATCCCAAATATTATTTGTACATGGCCTGATACATTGAAAATGGTGGATAGATCCATGAACCTCATCAATTGCCTCATCGTCAAAACCAGCTTTTTGGAACTGCCCATCAACATTCGAAGTATAAACATAATAGCCATATGTTTTGTTTTTTGCCCAATCAAGCATTATTTCAAAGCCCGCATGTGGAATTGTTTCCCTGTATAAATTTAAACGGTGGCCATAAAATGCCCAGGCAATTTGAGGGTCTTCATCGAACCAAACCGGATTTGCCATTTCGCTAAATGATTTTCCGAGTTTTGCAATAGGTGGGTAAGCCTTCCAGAAACCCGAATTGCCCCTAAAATCGGGCAAGCCAGAATCAACACCGATACCAGCTCCTGCTGTTATTAATATTGCATCTGCATTTTTAACTGCCTCGGCGGCTTTTTTTATGTTCTTTTCGGTATCCATTCAATAAAAATTCAGTTTTTAGATTGAACTCTAAAATTACAAAAAATAAATTAATTACTTATTAATTAAGGTCAAATTTATGTTTTAATTTTTTTATGTGTTTAAAACTTTGTAAATTTCAGCATTCAATTAACCAAAAATAAAATGGAACCAGATATTGACATAAACATTGATATTAAATCTTATTTAACTTTTAAACTTGGCGGGGAAGTTTATGCATGCCATGTAAGTAAATTGTTATATATACTTGAAATTTCAAGTATATCAGAAATACCTGATTCGCCACCATATGTAAAAGGTATTCTTTCTAAAAAAAACATGGTTTTACCTATTATTGATATTAAGCAAAAAATGGGCCTGCCACCCATTGAGATAGGCAAAGAAACCTGTATTGTTGTATTGAATATCGACTCGTTAACCATTGGTATTTTGGTTGATTCGGCATTAAAAGTGCTGGAATTTGAAGAAAGTGATATACTACCAATAGCAAATATTGGCGGCAACCACCATTCTGGTTTTATTGTAGGTTTTGTTACTGATGGCGATAAATTTATAATGGTTTTAGACATCCGGTTTTCTAATGCCGAAACAGAGTTCTTTAAATCAACAGTGCTAAAACATATTGAAACGAGTAGTGCGGTTCCTAATTAACCGTGGCAACTTTCTTCAACGCCCATCATTGCAAGCGACAGCAAAGCAATCCCCTGAAGTTCGCTATGCGGTTAGTTTGTTGAAAATGTTAGCATAGCTTAATTGCAGGGGGCGGCTTCGCTATCGCTCGCCGTGATGAACATAATTGTAGGGGATTGTTTTATTCCTCGGCATATTCAGGGTAATTCACAGCAGCATCAGCAGCTGCCGGCCCATTATACTCAGCATCGCCAAAACCTAATATTGGCCAGAAAACAATTCCAAGAAGTATCAACCCTATTGTAAACCCACTTGTTTTTCCAAAACTAAGCGACATAAGGTTTATCATCCAGATACCCCACACAAGCATACCAACGTATGGAATAAAAATCATTAACAATAACCACCACCAAGGTTTACCTACAATTTTCAACATAATTATCATATTGTAAATAGGTACAATTGCAGCCCAGCCAGGTTGCCCGGCTTTTTCAAATACTTTCCACATTGATGCAATCATCAGTACAATAATTGCTAGATAAAATACGATAAAAATCCCTATTCCTCCTTCATTCATAATAAATTAATTTTAGATAAGTCCCTTACTCTGTTATAGGTTTTCAGGTGCCCCTTTTTGTTTCAATTAATTTCAAAAGCCTAATTTCAAAAGCTAAATGTATTCAAAAAATGTGAATTATTTGTGATTAATCCATTTTTTTTTATTGATGAACTCAATTTTTACACAAATTTAAGGTCTCGGCACTTTTTACGGTTTATAAAACAACAATAGTTCGATAAACTTTGCTAAAATTGTTGTTGAAACAATATATAAACAGATAACTAACCCAGTGTCTAAAAGGGAAAAGTTTCCATTTCTAACAAGGAGCTTGATAAAAATAACCTACACATTTAAACTTTACTCTTGAACAAACACTTGTTAGTGTATGTCAATGAAACCAACTTTAAGGACAGGTAGTTATGTAAAAAAAACTCTAATAAGTTATAATTAGAAATTAATTGGAAAAAAAGTTTAAAAAATAAATACAGCCTACGCCTCTCATTATCTGTGAGTTACAAACACAAATGTTAATTAACATAAAAAATACTAGTACCATGTGTTGCATAGTACTGATATTTTTCCATATCTTTGTATAAGATATTATAATGCATGCTAAAGTATTATATCATGAAAAAAGAACTTAACGAATCAAAAAACACAAAACTATTGTATTGTTTACTTGAAGTATTAAGCGAAAAATATGCATGTGCCAGCGACATAAAACAGAAACTTGAATCGCAGGACATTAAATACCAGGGAAAAGACTTTTTTCCGGTATTATCTCATTTATTGCTAAAAAAGTACTTATGCTATAATTGGATAAGCAAATCGGGTAAACTTGTTAAATATTATCATTTAACACGAAACGGGGATTCATTTTTGAAGAATAATATTAATTAAATTTCAAAACAAATGAAAATAACGGAAAACGTCAATCTTGCAGGTCGGATATTTGCTATTGACCAAGATGCTTTGATAAAATTACAACACTACTTAAATTCAATCGAACGCTATTTTGCAATAAAGGAAGAAGGCAGGGAGGTTGTTGCGGACATTGAAGGCCGTATAGCAGAACTTTTCGAAACAAAACTAAATAAATCGAAAGAGGTAATCTCTATTGAAGACGTAAATCAAATTATAGGGATAATGGGTATGCCCGAAGATTTCATGGATGAGGCCCAGCCTGAACAAAAAAAGCGTAGTTACCATTATCAAAATAACCCAAAAAAACTATACCGGGACCCCGATGATAGGGTTTTAGGTGGGGTAAGCAGTGGGATTGCTGCATATTTCAGGCTCGACCCTGTACTTTTTAGGGTACTTTTTGTACTAGCGGCAATATTCACCGGTATTGGTGTGTTGGTTTATATTGTATTGTGGATTGTTTTACCCGAAGCCCAAACATTTGCACAAAAACTTGAAATGAAAGGATATCCGGTTAACGTAAGCAACATTGGTAGCGCACGAAAAGGAATATGAAACATTCATTGCTAAGACTCTGACACCTAAAGGGATGACTATTATGAATGTTCCATGTGGTAAATAAAAATCAACTAAATATAGACACATGAAACCCAAAATCAAGAATAAATATAACACAACAAAATTCGAATTCTAATTCAAGAAATTAAAATATATCGTAATGAAAATAGAAAATGCAAAAGCACAAATGAGAAAAGGGGTACTCGAATATTGCATATTATCCATATTGTCTAGGAAAGACTCCTATGCTTCAGATATAATCAATAAATTAAAAGAGGCTAAATTAATAGTAGTTGAAGGTACTTTGTACCCATTGTTAACAAGGCAAAAAAATGCAGGCTTACTAAGCTATCGCTGGGAGGAGTCAACACAGGGGCCACCCCGTAAGTACTACAAGTTGACACACGATGGCGAAAGCTTCCTTTCGGAAATGGATGGATCATGGACAGATCTTGTTGATGCTGTTGAAATGGTTAAAAACTTCCCTGTTGACGCTGAGGGCGAGTTTAAAGAAAATCCCGAAAATGAAGATTAATCCCGTTTTGAAACCTAAGTGTAACAATTTTTAAATTATAAAAATGAAAAAAACAATAAGAATTAACATAAGCGGGCTTATCTTTAACCTTGATGAAGACGCCTACAGCAAGCTACAAAAGTATCTGAGAAATTTATGATCTTGAGGATGAGCAGCAACATAAAAGTAGCCATTCGGCAAAATCAAGCCGCAGGGTATATCGCGATACTGATAATAGGGTGATTAGCGGACTTTCATCAGGTATTGCCTCATATTTAGGAATTGACCCCGTGATTGTAAGGGTTGTTTTTGTTTTGGCCACTTTATTTTATGGTGCCAGCCTGTTGGTATACATTTTATTGTGGATTATTGTACCCGAAGCCAATACTACAAGCCAAAAACTTGAGATGCGCGGCGAAGCTGTAAACTTGACAAATATCGAAAAATCAATTAAGGACGAATTTACAAATGTTAAAACAAATTTTAGCAAATGGCAAAAAAACCAAGATTATTCAAAACTAAACGATAATGTTTCGTCAGTTGTGAATTTTATTGGAAGGATAGCTGTTATTTCATTTAAAGTTATACTTGTAATTGTGGGTATTTGGCTATTTTTTGTAAGCTTGGGTGTATTAGGTTCGCTCACAGGCATCATGTTTTTTAACGACACTATTATTTCGCCATTTACTTGGAATGATATTAATTTTGCTTTCACAGATTTTATTAGGCTGTTTGCCGATCCTTTTACCGGCATTGTTGGTATGATTTCTTTATACCTTCTGGTAATTATCCCTGCATTGGCTGTCATTTATTTCAGTTTAAAAATGATATTCCGCTTTAAAGTCAGAAACAGGGCAATAGGCATTATTGGCATCACGCTTTGGCTTGTCAGCCTAATGACATTAGTGGTTGCTGGTTTCAGGACTGCATATAACTTTAAGTCTGATGCTGACATTTCACGCACATATACTATTGATAATGACAGAGATACCCTATTTGTTAAGTTAACGAACCCAATCTCTGATCGCTATAGCCATCATGCAAAAGAACGCTTTAACAGGGTTTATGTAGATTTTGAAAACAACTTAAAACTATCGGGTAAACCAAGGCTTTTTATCCTTAAAAGCGATAATGACAAATATAGTTTAGAAATTTTAAAAGAAGCTAGGGGCATGACCAAAGAAGATGCTTTAAAACATGCCAAAAATTTAAGTTATAATTGGCAACAAATCGATTCGCTGATAAGCTTAAACAGGTATTTTGAAATTAAGGAAACCAAAAAAATTAGGGACCAGGAGTTAAACGTATATATAAAGATACCTGTTGGCAAAGTAGTTTATTTAGGTAATAACATAGATCAAATTGCATACGGGATACATAATATTGAAAATATTTATGACTGGGACATGACTGAAAACTACTGGATAATGACCGAAGATGGCTTAAGCTTGCTGGAAAATGCACCTGTAGTAGAAAGTCCGGAAGATAGTTCGGGAAATGAAACCGAAATTGAAAAAATTGAAGTTGAAAATGACGATGACGATGAAATAAGGCAAATGAAAAAAGAATTGGATTCGATGTGATAAATTTTTAAGGCCAGAAGACCAAAGATTGAAATTTTGATCTTTGGTCTTGTGGTATAAACTATAAAAATTAGTTCAGCTTATAATTTACTCTACAATTTCAACCCATCCAAAAGGGTCGGCAGCATCGCCGGTTTGAATTGCCAACAAGCGGTTATATAGTTTTGTAGAAATAGTGCCAGGTTCGTCACCATAAAAGAACTCTTTACCTGTTTCATCAACAATTTTACCTATCGGACTAATTACGGCAGCTGTCCCACAAGCTCCAACCTCCTCAAAACTAGCAAGTTCACCCTCCTCAACTAGCCTTCGTTCAGTTTTCAAGCCCATTTCTTCGGCAAGGGTAATTAAACTCATATTAGTAATTGATGGCAAAATTGAATCGGATTTAGGGGTTATATAAGTATTGTTTTTGATCCCAAAAAAATTCGCAGGCCCACATTCGTCAATATATTTTTTCTCTTTTGAATCAAGGTATAAAACATTTGCAAAACCCATTTCATGCGCTTTTTTCATAGAAGTAAGGCTAGCCGCATAATTGCCACCAACTTTAAACCTTCCTGTCCCTAATGGTGCTGCCCTGTCGAACTCCTTAGTCAGTAACATTTTAACAGGTTTAAAACCCTCTTTAAAGTATGGCCCAACCGGCGTTACAAATACCATAAACAAATACTCATCGGCAGGTTTAACACCTACTTGCGGCCCCGAACCAAACAACAAAGGCCTTATATACAACGAAGCACCGCTTCCATAAGGCGGAATAAAGCGTTCATTCATCCTTATAACTTTATAAATAGCCTTACGGAACACTTCGGTTGGTACTTCCTGCATCAGGATACCCCGAGCCGACATTTGCATACGCTTAGCGTTCTCTTCCCAACGAAATAAACGAATTTTACCATCTTTACCCTTAAAAGCCTTCATCCCTTCAAAAGCTTCCTGTCCGTAGTGTAACGAAGTAGCAGCAATGTGCACATCAATACGCTCTGATGAGGATACTTCCAAAGATCCCCATTTTCCATCCCTAAAATAAGTCCTGACATTATAATCAGTTTTCATATAACCGAATGGTAAGTTTTTCCAATCTATATTCATAATTTATTACTGTTTTATTATTAATTTCTGTTCAAAGATAATGATATTACTATTAATAACAATGAAAAAAAAATGTAATTATATACTATAATATAGTACTTTTATAAAAAAAAATTAGTATTTTGTAGATTTTATATTAATTTAGACCTCATAAAATTATTCTAATAGACTATTTATATAACATAAGTACATTGATATGGAAATAAATGAACCTATTTTAGTACCTTGGGATTTCTCGCAAGTAGCCGGTTATGCCTTAGAACATGCAATCAATTTTTCTAAAATCACTGATGGCAGCATTGCATTGGTACACGTTGTTAAAAAAGAAAAAGAAATTGATAATGCTAAAAGCAAACTTCAAGAAATTGTTGACCAAACAAAAGAAAAACATGGCATTAAACTTTCACTAATAGTTCGCGAAGGCAGTATTTTTACTGCAATTAGCGAAACAGTTGAAGAGTATAACGCCGCTCTTGTAGTTATGGGCACGCATGGCATGAAAGGTATGCAGAAATTTACCGGAAGTTGGGCTTTAAAAGTCATTGCTGGCTCAAAAGCACCATTTTTGGTAGTTCAGGATACTCCGGATGCAGCTTTTAACGACATTGTTTTTCCCGTTGATTTTAAACGAGAACAAAAAGAAAAGTTGGTATGGGCCGCATATCTCAACAAAAGTTACAAAGCAAAAATCCACATTTGTTATCAGCAATCAACTGATAGCAGGATTAAAACAAAAACAAAATCAAACATTGTTTTTTCTAAGAATTATCTTACCGAAAAAGGGTCTGATTTTCAAATTAAAACGCTTGAAGGCGACAATAGCCTTGCCGACGAATCAATTGAATATGCAAAACAAATTAATGCCGGCATGATACTAATTATGACTACCAAAAATATTAGTTTCCAGGATTATGTATTAGGGGCTGATGAGCAACAGATAATTGCAAACTCAGAAAAAATCCCGGTGATGTGTATTAACCCTAAAGCAGGGGTTTCAAAATTTGGCGGCTTTGTCTCAACAGGTGGTTGATATGAAAACATTTTAAGGTCACTCTAAAAATCGCATTAAGTTGTTTTAATAATAATTTTTAGGGAATACCAAAAGCAAAAAAAACTTACAGCGTAAATATTCTGTAAGTTTTTTTTTGCCAAATATATATGGATTCTATCTAAAAAGAAAAAAGCAGAAACTATAAATTAGAATTTGCCCCCAACCCTAATGTGCGTCCTGAATTTCAGCAGCTTTGCTCTTTGGGTTCGGGACGGTATATTGTTAAATATGAGCCACATAGACTCTTATAATAGACCTATATTGCAAGGCTTTTGTATTGTTGATAATAAAACTTATGAATCGTTTATTTAAAAACTTCTTAGCAAGACTTAGGCTATTCTCTCCTATTTTTATAGGCATCGGGATTTCAATTTTTATAATCACCTTTCAGTCGATACGAAATTCAAACAACTCGATTTATAACACTAATGAAAAAAACCTGGCTCTTGAAGTTGAAACAATTATTAAAATGTTTGAACGTGAAAGAGGCCTTAAATTAGAGAAAGTCAACACCCACCTAAAGGTTATGCATAACTATTTCTACACTGGTAAATTTGAAATAAAAGAAACCAAAACGGAAATAGTTGCCACCAATCAAATTTCGGGCAACTCACATAAAACTTTGCTTAACAAATGGTTTTTCAATGGTTCTGCATTTCAACACAACCATTCGTTTGTTGATAGTATCCAAAATTTATTAGGTGGTACGGCTACCGTTTTCCAAAAAATTGATAGTGGGTATATCCGTATTTCTACAAATGTGCTTACAAAAAATAATGATAGGGCAATAGGTACATACATCCCCAACGATTCGCCTGTTATTAAAGCTATTGAAAAAGGGGAAACATATATTGGACGAGCCTTTGTTGTAAACGACTGGTACATTACCGCTTACGAACCTATCTTCTACAAAACAAACATAATTGGGATTCTTTATGTTGGCGATAAAGAAAAAAACCTAAAAAAACTTGGTGATATAATACGCAACATAAAGATAGGCCAAAGTGGTTATATTTATGTTATTGATGAAAAAGGGGAAATAATTGTACAGCCAGAATTAGATAGTAAAAACATAAATGGCAAAACACTTTTTAAATACGTAAAGGAAAAGCAAAAAGGGATTTATGAATACACCAATACGGATACAAAAGAAAAAAGGCTGGTTGTTTTTGATTATTATAAAGATTTCCGCCTTTCTGTACTGGCATCGATAAACCCTGATACAGAAACCCATGAACTAGTAAAAAAAACAATTGTCGAATCTGTTTTAATTGGTATTGTAATAATTATTTTATTAAGTACTTTTGTATATTTATTAACCACTGAAAGCGTTTACAAATACCTGGAACAGATTAAGTTATCGAACAAGAGTTTGGTTTCGGCAAAAAAGGCGCTTACATTTTCAGAACAGAAATTTGAAACCATATTTAACTATAGCAGCGATGAAATTTTCCTTGCCGACCTTAACGGGAATTTTATTGAGATTAATCAATTAGTTTGCGAAAAACTGGGTTACACCAGGGATGAACTGCTCGAAATGAGTTTTATTGACCTAAAAACACAGAAATATAAACCATTTGTTTCAAAAAACCTTAAAAAGATAAAAAATGAGGGTTTCCATACATACGAAACTGAAAACGTATCAAAAACCGGTAAAGTAATATCAGTTGAAATGAAAAGCCGTTTAATTAATTGCAGCGGGACAAAAATGATTATAAGTATTGCCCGAAATATTACTGAACGAAAAGCTGTTGAGAAAAAAATGTTTAGTGCAATTTTAAAAACAGAAGAAAAAGAAAGGAAAAGATTCGCAACTGAGTTACATGATAATTTAGGGCCTATACTTTCTACAATAAAATTATATTCGGACTTGATTAGAAAAGGCGAAAACAAAAAACTTGATTTAAACGAAGCCATTAAAAATATTGACGAATTAACTGAAATGGCAATTTCTACGACACGAGAAATTTCGAATAACATTACCCCCACAATATTACACGATTTTGGGCTTGCCACTGCAATAAGCGAATTTTGCAATTATGTAAACAGTACAAAATCAATAAATATTAATATAAAAACAGATGGTTATACTTATAAAACAAGTGGTATTTTTGAGAGTATATTGTTTCAAACAACAAAAGAATTGATAAATAATACGCTTAAACATGCACAAGCAAAAAACATTACCATTGAACTAAAAAATAACGAAAACCAAATTATTTTATACTACAAAGACGATGGGATAGGCTTTGATTCAGAAAAAATGCTAAATGAAAGCACAGGGCTTGGTTTAAGCAGTATCATAAATAAATTAAAAACCATTAAAGGTACGTATGATATTAATAGTGGCGATGGAAAAGGAATGTTTATTTTAATTGCTATAAAAGTTGATGAAAACACTGTAAATTAAATTGTTGCCCATTGCAGTATATTCGTAAGCATTGTAATTTTTTCCGATACCACAATAATTATAACAAAAAAAATATAAGATAATATACAAATCTGACAAAAAATGGAACTTATTAGCGTAATAATTACCGACGATCATGTTATTTTCAGGAAAGGCCTTAAGGTAATACTTAATGAAATAGCTAACGTTAAAGTAATTGGCGAAGCATCGAACGGGAACGAGCTGCTTGACTTATTAAAAAAACAGAAAGTTGACATAATTTTAATGGACATAAAAATGCCTAAAATGGATGGCATAGAAGCCACAAAAAAAGTTATTGAAAAGTTTCCCGACACAAAAATTATTGCATTGACAATGCACGAAGAAATTGGCTATTTTAATAAAATGATAGATGCCGGGGCCGATGGTTTCCTTTTAAAAAAAACGAATAAAGACGAGCTTGAAAAAGCCATTAATTTGGTTATGGACGATGATAATTATTTTTCAGAAGAATTTATTAGTAGCATCAATAAAAGGACTATCCCAAAAAAAACATCGCATGTGAGTATAAGTGAACGCGAAAAAGAAGTTTTAGAGCTTATTTGTAAAGGCAATTCAAATGCCGAAATATCGAAAACACTTGGGCTTAGCCAACGTACAATTGATGGGCACCGAAGCCGGCTATTCGACAAAACAGGGGCTAAAAATGCCCCCAACCTTGTACTTTTTGCTGTTACAAATGGATTAATAAAAACATAAGTGTTCAAAACATAGAACTAATAGCGTACAAGCTAACTATCAACACGTTATGGAGTTTGCCCGCAAATAGAATTCTTGTAAAAAGTCATTGAAAATTTGCGTATCTGCGCTAAATTAGCGGTACGAAGTATTTTTAATTTGAAATATATTTAAAAGCATCCACAGCTCTGCTAAAATCTTTTTTGTCTTTTGCATAAATTCCAAAAATCCAGTTATTATTTGCCCATGCATAATGATTTCCGCTATCATCTGTGCCTTTTGCATACCATTTCCCATTTACTTGTGCCCGCGAGTGTGAACTCATTTCATCAAAAACCGGAACAATTTCAGCTTTAAAATAAGCATCGGCTTCTGCTTTGTTTTTAAACTGCATAACAGAAATTATTGTTGTCTCCCCATAAGTTGCTTTAAACGCAATTGAATTTTCTACATCCGTTAATTTTTGAATATCAGCTTTCTCACCGGCTATTTCAGCAGGGAAAACCTCTGTAAGTTTAGCTTTTTCACCGGGAGGTGCATAATCTGTGTTGTAGCCGCCACCGCACGATACTAAAATAAGCATCATAATACTTATACCTGCTGTTATAAAGTTTATTTTTTTCATAATTAATTCGTTTTTTTGTTATTACTGATGTATCTGTTTTCAAATTTGGGAGTTCCGGCATTTCGGCCTCCATTTACCAATCATTTTTCAACAAATAACTATTTATTCACTCAATTTTGATTTATCTTTATTAAATTCATACATATTTATTTTATATGTTTCACCGTGCTTTTCAAAATATATCTTCTCATAAAATTTATTTTCCCCAATTTCAATATCATAACTAAGCACTACTTTTGTAATCCCGTTATTAATGCTTGTATGGAAATTTGTTTTTTTGTACGATTTTAAATCCCCGGCTTTTTCATTAACATTTTTAAATAAACCTATCCACTCTTCTTTTGGGGTTGCATTAAGCCCTTTTTCACTGATCATGCTTACCATATTTTCATAATCACGTGCTTTAAAATATTCGTGGAATTCAGTCCCAAACTTTTCGGCTTCGTTGGCAGAACCACAACTTACAACAAAAAAAGCAATAGAAACAAACGATAAAATAAAATTTAATTTTCTCATAATATTATATATTAATTAGTTATTTGATTTTTTAATATAATTACCGTACTAATTGGCAGGGCAATAATAAAACCACCAACTATTAAAAATAACACAAATTCGATAGTCCATAATAAAATAAGTTTTGAAATGCATGCATAAAAATACAAAAAAAATACCCACAAAGAAAAAAATCAGATATTTTTTATGCAATAATGCCAAAGGTACAGGCAATAGTATATTTGCGTGATGTTTTGTTTTATAGATTGAACATTCCTATTTGAAAATCGGAAAATACTATTTTGATTTCAAAAATTTGTCTATCAATAATTTTTTCAATTAACTTTTCAATTTCTGCTGTATCATTATAATTAACGGTAATATTTTTGCCATTAACATCTTGCAAAATAATGTTTCCGCTTCCGTCAATATCTATTTTATATTATTTTGCAAATTGCTCATTATAAGCAACAAACACAAAGTTATTGCAAAAAAATAGCTGAAACAAACACAAAGTTATTGCAATTTAGCGCAGCTATTTTTCAGCTTCAATTTAAACCCCAAATCTTTTATTCACCCTTTCTAAAATTTCTTTTAAAGCTTGTGCAGGGTGCTCAAATTTATTGGTAAACATCATAGCTGCAATAATATAGGGTTTAAATCCTGCTTCGTGGTAGGTTTTTATCCTGTATTTTTCAAAAACATCGGCATTTACTTCCCCTTCGTTGCACGAAACCCCCGAAATATCTGCCGGCAGGCAATGCATATACAAAGCATCCTGGTTTTTGGTCAGTTTTTTCATTGTTTCGGTATATTCCCAATTTTTGAATTTGCCATTTTCTGCAAGGCAAGTTTGTTCAAGGGCATTTAAACCGGCTTTATCACCAGTTTTTAAAAGTGCGGTACGTTGTTGCATAATATGGAATGGTGCCCAGCTTTTTGGATAAACAATGTCTGCATCTTTTACTGCATCTTCCATCGAGTGGGTGATTTTAAAGTTCCCGGCACTGTTTCTGGAATTGTGTTTGGCAATATCAACAATTTCGGGTATCAAACCATAACCTTCGGGGTGTGCAAGGGTAATATCCATACCAAAGCGCGACATTAAACCAATTATCCCTTGGGGGACAGAAAGTGGTTTGCCATAGCTTGGTGAATATGCCCAGCTCATAACCATTTTTTTCCCACGTAAGGCCTCAAGCGAACCAAACTCTTTTTTTAAATGCAACAAATCAGCCATCGATTGTGTTGGGTGGTCAATATCGCATTGCAGATTCACAATGCCGGGCCTTGATGGTAAAACCCCTTTTTCAAAACCTTCGTTAAGTGCGGCACCAACTTCGCGCATGTATTTGTTGCCTTCGCCGAGGTACATATCATCACGGATACCAATAAAATCCGTTAAAAAAGAAATCATATTAGCGGTTTCCCTAACTGTTTCGCCATGAGCTATTTGCGACTTCTCCTCATCCATATCCTGAACTTCCATACCGAGCAAATTGGCAGCAGAAGCATACGAAAATCGTGTACGTGTTGAGTTATCCCTAAAAATAGAAACTGCTAAACCCGAATCGTATACTTTTGGCGATATATTTTGTTCGCGCATTTGTTTAAGTATATCGGCTACTTCCAATACCATCCGTAAATCGCTCTCGCTTTTTTTCCATGTTAAAAGGAAATCACGCCCGAATAGCCCATTCTCAGACTCGGCTTTAAATAATTGTTCTATTTGTTTTTTTAATTCCATGGCTTAAATTTAAGTGAACATCAAAAATAAAAATTCCTTGCTTATAAATCAATTTTAAGCAAGGAATTCTTTAACAATTACAATCTATTGGGTTATGTGCCACTACATCACAAATTCATTTCATAAGCATCTTTATGGTTATATACATGAGTTTCCCAAACAGCCATAAATCTTTTATCATCAACGTTTGGTTTAATCATCATTTTTTTACAATATTCCATTTGTTTTTCGGTACTGCTGGGTTTGCTGTAAAGCTCAAGTGCAAATTTTGAAAAATCCCTGACAATAAAATCAAATATCTGGTCAACAACCAGGTGGTCAACGCCATTAATTTTGGCATTTTCAAGAATAAGTTGGGCATATGGTACAAGGGTAAACATTTCGCCAACAGTTAACATCACATCAATATTTTTTGTTTGCGCCTCAGTTGGCGAAGCTTTAAATAGCGACTCTTTAAAAATATCAACCTGTTTTTTAAATATTTTTACGTTTGGCAAATCGTAAAGTTCAAAAGCCTTGTTATAATCTGCAAATTGTATTTTCCCTAAGCCACGGGTAGGGCCTTGGTTAAACAAGAAAGTATCATCAGCAATATCGTTACGCTGCGGCACTGGCGGATAAGTTTTAGGATTAAACAAAAAGTTCTGTAAAAACTTGATAATCA
>NBLH01000273.1 GCA_002084525.1 Bacteroidetes bacterium 4572_117
ATTTTTTTCATAATGTTTACTATTAGGGTTAAAATTTTTTAATTAGTGTCAAATATACATTTTTTTTTCTATAAAACAATATATTTGTAATTAATTACAAATATATTTTTATATTTGCTTAAAATTGAACTAATCTAAAATGAGAGTACTATTAATTATTGTGGCTTTATTTATGTTTCCTAATGCTAATGCAAGTTTTTATAATAATAATGTTAATAGTTTCTTTAAAATGCTTTATAATTATAAATTTGAATCGGCTGATAGTATTTTAAAAATTATTGAGACACAGAATCTTGACAGAGGCTACATTTCGCTTTTACATGTATCGTTTAAATGGAATAAAATTTTAAGTGGATGCGATGATAAGTCAAGTATTGAAAACTGTCTTGAATATACAAACCGGGCAATAAAGCAACAACTTGTATCTTATAATTCAAAAAGTACAGATGGCAATTATTATTTAATGTTTTTGTATGGCTATAAGGCACGGCTTTCAAACTTGCTTGGCAAAGAAATTTACGGAGCAAAATATTTTTTTGACGGCATTAAATATCTTGAGAAACTTGACACATCTAATTCCGAAAGAAAAGAATTTTATAATCTTGCAGCAGGAATGTATTATTGTATGATTGGCTATGCATACAAAAGTCATCCTTACTTGATTATATTTAGCAAATACACTCATTATGCTGATATACAAAGGGGACATGATCTTTTAATCCTTGGCAGTAATTCCAAATTTTCATTTATACAAGTTGAAAGCTTATACTTTTTGGTAAAAATATATAGTGAAGTCGAAAAGAATAACGAAATGGCCTTAAATTATAATAGCAAACTGCTTGAAAAAGCACCTGGAAATTTATTGTTTAATTATTATAGTATAAAAATCCTAAAAAGTCAGGGTAAAATCCTGCAAGCCAAACAAAAGATGATTGATCTTCGAACTTTTGCTAAAAACAATAATGAACTTACGCATGATCAGAAAGAGCATTTTTTATAAAAGCCTCCTGTTACAGTAAATAAGTGATAATGATAACAACTGACAAAATATCAATATCTCCGTAACAAAAATATTTACTATTTTGTTACAGAGTACTATTCCACGCTTAAAGCTTTGATAGTGAGCTTTATATAATTTGTTTTCCTTTTGCTATCAGTTCTGTTCAACATTCATAACCTAATGATTTACCGCTTCGGGTAATTCTATAAAAAAGCTTGTCTCTTCGTTTATTTTGCTTTCAAACCATATTTTACCTTTTGCATTTTCATGCAAATTCATTTGTTTTACTTAGGCTTATAAATATTTTACCTTTAAACAAATTTATTGTGTTTTCAAGTTTTACAACAAGATTAACGGGTTCGTTTTGTGGTTTTGGCATTTTTGCAAAACTTGAAAATTCGGTTGCTATATTTGAAAGTGTGTTTATCTGATCAATTAATGCCTGTGTATATTTAATCAGTTTTTTCTCAAAATTTTTGTCATTATCTTTCCACGACCTTTGTAAAAACTGAACACTTAGTTTCATTGGTGTTAGTGGGTTTTTAATTTCATGGGCAACTTGTTTCGCCATTTCGCGCCAAGCATCCTCTCTTTCGGTTTTAGCCAAAAGTTCGACGTTTTCGGCTAGCTTCACCAACATGCTGTTGTATTCTGTAACCAAAGCCCCAATTTCATCTTTTTTATTATAAACAATTTGCTCTGATTGCTTGCCAAGTTCAACCCCGCTGAATTTGCTTTGTAGCATACGTAATGGCTGTGTTATTTTATTCGACATAAAAAAGGCAATAGCGGCCACCAATATAAAAAGCACCACATATAAATTGATAACAGTAATAATCAGGTTTGAAATTTCTTTTTGTAGCAAGCCGGGTTTTGTAAAATGTGGCAGGTTAATATATGCAAGCTTTTTTTTGTTATTATTCCTAAACAAAGCATAAGCCGAGGTATATTTCAATAAACCTATACTCTCCTGGTGTATAAACCGGACCTTCTCATTAATTTTCATTTGTTTATATGCCTCAGGATCCATCAAATTCCCTATTAATTTTTTTGAAAATATTTCTGGTCTTGATGATGCAATCAATTGGCCTTCTAAGTTATATAAATTCATATCTGTATCAAACACATCAGACTGCTTTCTTAATAATTCATTTAGTTTTTGGATATTTGCCTTATGCAATAATGAATCGTTAAAAGCTATATCAAACACTTCAAGTTCAAGGCCTTTTAGTACAGATTCAAGTTTTTCGCTAATATTTTTATTGCTTTTTTTCTCAAATTGCAAAACATTGTAGTATACTGAACCCGAACCAACCAGAATAAATGACAAAGCTAAAATGAAAATCATCGATATGAAAAGTTTGTTTTCAAAATTAAGCTGTGCCTGATAAAGCAAGGATGAAAAGTTATTTATAGATAAACTAATTAGTAGTAGCAAGTTAAAAAACACAAAAACATAAGAAAAAGCGATTACCAAATCAAGGCTTTTTACCATTGGCCTAGATAATACAATCAGGTTTTCGTCTGACGAACGGTATACAACATGATTGTAATCGTTATGTGTAACAAATGTATATTGTTGCCCGGAATTTTCAAATATTCTATCGTTCAAATCATAAGGAAAACTTCCTGAACGTGTTTTTAATTCATTTTTGCTATATTTGGCATACGAATATCCGTCCATACTGCTCTGCTTTTTTATTTTCCCCTCAATTAACAAATCCGGATAACCTACCCCTCTGGTTATTAGCTTTGAATCAAGCATGATGTACAAAGTGTAGTTAGTGTTTTTGCCTGAATAATTTACCGATCCAAAATAGCTGACCCTGCCATTGTTGTTGTTGAGGTAATAGAAATTTGAATTCCGCAATTTTTTGCCATAGTCATCAATTTGTTTTCCATAATATTTTGCACAATATTCTAATTGATTGGCTGATTCAAGATTATCACAATTACAGCAAATAAGGATGTCGAGGTCAAATTTTTTAAAATATCCCTGAAAATATTTTTTTAACAGGTAATTATAAGTTTCGGCAGGCTTGTTTTCTATTTCACCTGTTATCAGATTCTCCAATTCCTTATCTTCAAAAATTATTGATTCTCGGTTTGTTAAAAGATGTTCTGCCACCATATCCCTTTCTGTTTGCAGTTTTGAAATTAACACCCTTGCTTTGTTCTGCTCTTTAATTTTCATTGTGTTTGCAGTAAAAAGAACGATGTAAGCCGAACTGATAAAAATTAGTATTATATAAAAGGAGTAGTGATATTTTTTTGACCAATAATGAATATAAAAAAATACAGGTAGCAAACTTATCAAGAACAGAAGTGATTTTAAAGACAAATCAAAATTTAAAAACAAGGCAAAAACATAATAAACAACCAACGCTAAAACAAGGACAATTAAAAATTGCCGTTTTTTCAGAAAATGCTTACTGATAAAAAAAATATGATCAATAAGAATTATCAATGAACTTATTAAAACGGCAATAATAAAATAAGCAACAATGCTCAATACGCTAATATCCAGTATTTTATATGCATCAAGAATTATGCTTGAATTAAATACCAAACTTCTGATTAAGTTTATTATTATATGAAAAAAGACTATCAATATTATAAAAAAGGCAAAACTAGCTATAAATTTGATTGTTTGTTTTTCCTTGCCCAGCCTTCTTACAAATTTCCCTTTTCTGAAAAGAATAAAAAAACTAATAACAAAAAACAGTATTAGCATAGAATTAATCAAAAAATCGCCCAAAGAAGGATAGAAATATGAAACGGCGAAATGTCCCGGATCAAAGTAATCTAAAGAATATATTTGGAAAGGGAACTTAAATTCAATCATTAAGTACCTGATAAACAATACGAATATAATAATCAATAAAATTAACCGCTCAGAATGCTCCTGCTGTACACTTAATTGACGAAACCATTTGACTAGAAATAATAAAATGAAAACAATACTTAAAAAATAAAGCATCCCAAGGAGTTCCCAATGAATATTTTTCGAAAAAATACTATTTATTGGTACTAGGGAAAACAGGTAATTCCCATTTCGGTCAGAAATATCAAAACTATAGGACATTTTAACCTTTGATACTTTTGTATGTGGATGTAAATTAAAGTCATTATGAAAAGCATTGGTTAAATAATCATTTTCAAAAGAATAATTTTTTTTAATCAACACCAAGCCAATAACATCAATATTTTTTGCATGTATATGTTTTACTATATACCAAGCATTATTTAACCTGACAACATTGCTCGATAATTTTGTATTTGAGTACCTAGCCTCAATACTTATTGAATTATCTGTCCAAAACCTTAAGGAATCGTGCAAAAAAACAGCAATTATAAAACCCTTTGATTTTAGCCTTAACTATTGTAAAGGCCCTATAAATTTGTTCCATAAAAAACAGGCGTATAATTTGATGCGAAAAAGTCATCGCTGATAATGATAACATAAAATTTCCCCTTTCATAAATTTCATTAGAAAAACCATATGCCCCCCCAACAACAAAAACTAATTGCCTGACACCAGTTGATAGCTTGTTTTCAATAAAATTTGCAAATTTAAGCGAATTTAAATTTTTTCCTTTTTCATCTAGTAAAGTAACAAAATCATGCGCTGATATAGCCTTCATTATTAAAGCTCCTTCTTTTACTTTTATTTGCCCGGGCAACATTTTTTTTGTGTTTTTCAGATCAGGGATAACTATGTGTTCGAAATCAATAAAACGCTTTAACCTTTCTTTATACATTCCAATTCCATCTTCAACAAAGTTGAAACTTGTCTTCCCTATAAGAATAAGCTTAATTTTCACAATAATAATGCATATTTGTTATACTTTATCTCCTAGAATTCAAAATTATAAAAATACTTTAAAAAAAGTCATGTTTAATTATTTAATACAAAAAAATAATATATTTATATCTAAAAGCTATTTTTTGCAAAGCCATTTTGTTAATACCTTAAATCCGAAGGACTAAATGGAAGAGCTTAATGTTTAACAAATTGCTAATTATTCTTCACCTAAACAGGTGAAACAAAATTTATCATAGCAATAAAAAAGGGTATAAATACTTGATAGTCAGAAAGATTATTGCTGCCTTACAGCCAAAATAACAAGTTATGGTAAAAGTAGAAAAAAGCAATCAAAAAATCAACCCTTTCGGAGGGATTAATTTTACAATAAATGCGATTAAACAAATAGGTATCCCTGAACTTATTGATAATCAGCTAGGTAAAAGGGTTTCGCAGGCTAAATATTCTTATAGCGATTTAATTTTAAATTTATTGGGTGTATTTTTTTGTGGTGGCGATTGTGCGGAAGATATAACCGACCACCTAAAAGACTACTTAGATGCTGTCCCGGGCACAAAAGTTGCTAATTCAGATACTATTTTGGGTGTCCTTAAAAGCCTGAAAACAGATAAGCAGCAGGTTATAAGCAGCACTAATTATAAGCAGTGCTAAAAACACTTATGAAATAAACAAACATGACAATCTTAATCAATTAAATATCAGCATATTAAAAAAACTGAAAATTTTAAAGAGAGGTAAATATTATGATTATGACTACGATAACGAAGTGTTGAAAACTGAAAAATATGATACTAAAAACACCTACAAAAAAGCAAAAGGTTATTTTCCGGGTATGGCAACTATATCGGGACACCCTGTATATTTTGAAAACAGGGATGGCAACATGAATGTGAAAACAGGGCAGGCTGGATTACTTGAACGCTCATATAAGTTACTTAACAGCAATGGGATAAAAATAAACCGGAGCCGTATGGATGCCGGTTCTTACACCAAGGCTATAGTAGAAATAGTAGCAGAAAACAGCAAAAAATTTTACATTAGGGCAAACAGGTGCGAAAGTTTGACCAAAGAATTATTAGGGCATAAAAAATGGGAAAAAGCAGAAATAAACAATATAAATTATGAAGTTTGTTCAATTGAATATCAACCTTTTGGTTATAAAAAGGGGGAAGAGAAGAAAACATATAGATTGGTTGTGAGCCGTGAGAAAACAAAAAACCAACAACTGGATTTATTTACCGGGGACAACATGAAATATCGTAGTATCCTCACAGATGATTGGGATTCAAGCGAACAAGAAATAATTGAATATTACAATAAACGGGGTACAGAAGAAAAAGCCATAGATATACTTAACAATGATTTTGGTTGGAAAAATATGCCATTCTCGTTTATGGAAGAAAATACGGTTTTTTTAATGGTTATGATGATTTGCAAAAATGTTTATACTTGGCTGGTTGCTAAAATATCAAAAGTTTTCCCGGGCATCAAAAAGAATTCCCGGATCAAAAAATTTATATTCAGTAATAAATCTTATGAAATGTTGCGGTTATAAGCTATAAAATAAAATGCAAGTTGCTTATTTAAAAGTTGTTTATTATGAGGGGTACACCCAAATCGAACCGCTATATTGCTGTGTATCAGCCATTTAGTGTCTGCTGGTTTTTGTTGGGTTTTAAATTAAACTTTTAATTACAAAAAATATAAGGCCATAAAAAAATATCAATCTGAAAACTAAATTAATTAGAAAAAAACTAAAATCTTAGATTTTTTCAATTGTAAATCGTATTTTTACACGATAAATTGCTTATGCCAAAGTTGTTTTTTTCACTTGCGGATATGAGGAAATATATAAAACAAAATTTTTTTTCTGTGTGGATTAAAGCTGTTGAATATTTGGGGTGCAAGATGGGGCTTATTAGGTTGCGATGAATTTGTGCTGCGTTTGAATTTTCAACCTTTAATTCACA
>NBLH01000274.1 GCA_002084525.1 Bacteroidetes bacterium 4572_117
ATTTTCTCATCGGGACGGGTTTGCTTAAAAGTGTTTAATTATATATTAATACGCCAATAGTAAATCCCCACCTTAATGGACTTTGCACGGCGCGACATTAGTCAATAGTCATTAGTCAATAGTCATCTGTCATTTGTTCTTTCATGAATATGGTTGACAGCTTTTTATACATTTACTTCATAATAAAATAACTTATTACTACTTTACGAAGTTATAATTATCTGATAAATAGGCTGAAAGCCTTATTTAATTCAGCCCGAGGCAACACCTTGGGTAAAAACGAACAAAATGTTTTTACGGACTGAAAGTCCAGCTTAATTTGATATATTGATAAGTTGGGCTTCAGCCCGCAATTAATTTTGATGTTTACCATAACCCAAGGCGTTGCCTTGAGCTGAAATGATTTAGCCTTTCAGGCAGATTACACTAATTTTTGCTGATTTTTTATCGATCTACTATTGGTTATTAGTCATTAATTACTCAATAATCGCCAAATAACCAAATAATCATTTGTCAAATCAAACAACTTCTGCCACAACAAAAGTGCTACCGCCCACAAAAATAAAATCATCTTTGCCGGCTTTGTTTTTTGCGGCTTTTAAGGCATCAGCAACCTTTGGTAAGGTGATACCGTTTAAGTTATATTTTGAGGCTTTTTTGGCAAGTTCGTTTTCGGCATGCGAGCGTGGGATATTTGCCCTTGTAAAATAATAAAAGGCATTTTTTGGCAAGATACTTAGTATTTTATCAATATTTTTATCGTTTACCATACCAATAACAATATGCAAACTGTTATAAGGTGTTGATTGAATTTGGGAAACAACCTCTCGGACACCTGCCTCGTTATGTGCTGTGTCACAAACAATTCGTGGGTTATGCCCAATGATTTGCCAACGCCCCATTAAACCTGTATTTTGCTGTATTTTTGCCAATCCCTTATAAATATCGCCTTCCTTTAACCGGAAACCTTTTTCCTGTAATATTTCTAATGATTGCAAGGCGGTAATAAGATTATATTTTTGATAAGTACCCAACAAATCAAGTTTTAAATCAGCAAAAGCAATATTTTTGCCTGAATAAACATTAAAATTCTGTTTTTCGTCGAGGGTATTTAATACATAATCAATCTGATAATTATCTTCAGCAAAACAAATTTTGCTGTTTTTTTCCTTGGCCTTTTCAATAAAAACCTGTTTTGATGCTTTTATGCTTTGACCAATGACAACTGGCGTATTATTTTTGATTATCCCTGCTTTTTCAATGGCGATTTTTTCAATAGTATTGCCCAAAAACTGCGTATGATCTTTACTTATGTTAGTAATTATTGATAGCTCCGGTTTAATAATATTTGTTGAATCAAGCCTACCACCCATCCCAACTTCCATAATAGCAACATCTACACTCTCATCAGCAAAAAATTTGAAAGCCATTGCAACTGTCATTTCAAAAAATGAAGGTTTTAATTTTTCAAAATAAGCCCGGTTTTTTTCAACAAACGCTGTTACATAGCTTTCAGGTATCTGTTTGCCGTTGATCTTTATCCTTTCCCTAAAATCTTTTAAATGTGGCGAAGTGTACAAAGCAGTCTTATATCCGGCCTCTTGAAGCACCGAGGCTAACATATGCGAAACTGAACCTTTTCCGTTGGTCCCGGCAACATGTATGCTTTTAAATTGTTTGTGTGGGTGCTTAAAATATGCATCCAATGCCAAGGTATTATCTAAATTCGCCTTATAGGCAGCCTTGCCCAGCCGTTGAAACATTGGCAGGCTGCTAAATAGATAATCTAGTGTTTGTTGGTAATTCATGAGCTTAGTCTAAAAAGCCGCTTAGCGGATAATTTAGCAAAATACATAATAAATTCTATTTGTATATCAGCTTGTTAACAAAACCGCTTAGCGGCTATATTCATCAAAATTCAGTTTTTCGACTGGACTCATTTATTGTTTTATAATTCAGCGGCCAACCTGCTTCCTTGGTCAATTGCCCTTTTGGCATCTAACTCGCCCGCCTTTTCAGCACCACCTATTAAATGTACACTAATCCCTTTTGCCTTTAAAGGTTCAAATAATTCATTATTGCTAATCTGTCCGGCACAAATAATTATATTATCAAGTTCAAACAGCTCTTTTTTACCTTTCCGGGTAATGTGCAAGCCTTTATCGTCAATTTTATCGTACTGGACAGCATTCAGCATTTTTACGTTTTTGTATTTTAACGATAAACGATGTATCCACCCGGTTGTTTTTCCTAGGGTGGCTCCCATTTTTGCTTTTTTGCGCTGCAACAACACCACTTCCCTTTGCGGTGCTTTGTGCTGTGCCTGTATCCCTTCGACACCACCCCTGGCTTCGTTTTTGGCATCTACGCCCCACTCTTTTAAAAAGTCTGCTGTACTTAACTGCTTAGCTTTGTTATCGTGGGTCAAATATTCTGCTACGTCGAAACCTATGCCACCGGCACCAATAATTGCCACCCTTTTACCGACTTCTTTTTTCTTTCGTAAAACATCAATATACCCCATCACCTTCGGATTACTAATCCCTTCAATATCAGGCTTTCTAGGAGTTATCCCTGTAGAAAGGATGACCTCATCGAATCCTGTTAAATCTTCAACACCAACCCGTGTATTTAATTTGAGCTCAACACCCGTAAGTTCAATTTGTTTACCGAAATATCTTATAGTTTCAAAAAATTCTTCTTTACCCGGAACTTGTTTGGCAATATTAAACTGGCCTCCAATTTCGTTTGTGGCTTCAAACAATGTTACCTTGTGCCCCCTTTCGGCTAAAATAGTTGCAGCCGACAAACCAGCAGGCCCTGCACCAACAACTGCTATATTTTTTTTGTTTTTTGTTGGCAGGTAATTTAGTTCTGTTTCGCTACATGCCCTCGGGTTTACTAAGCAGGTAGAAATCTTTCTCCCAAAAACATTATCTAAACAACCCTGGTTGCAGGCAATACAAGTATTTATTTCATCTTCACGCCCCTGCTCTGCCTTGTTAACAAGCTCAGGGTCAGCCAGAAATGGCCTTGCCATTGATACCATGTCAGCATCGCCATTGTTCAGTATATTTTCTGCAACTTCGGGGGTATTTATCCTGTTGGTAGTCACCAAGGGGATATTTATTTCACCCTTCATTTTCCGTGTAACCCAGCTAAACGCCGCCCTGGGAACCATTGTCGCGATAGTTGCCAATAGCACTACTTCTTCCCATTTGCTTCCGTCAGTAACCAAATCTAGCATAGAAAGTCGAAAAATAATAATAAAATCCTCACCAACTTCTTTTCGGACCCGTTTCACAATTTCTAAAGGGAATTTTATCCTGTTTTTATATCCACCGCCCCATTCATCTGTCCTATGGTTCGTTTTGGCTGCAATAAACTGGTTTATAAGGTAACCTTCCGAGCCCATGATTTCAACACCGTCATAATTTGCATGTTTTGCAAGTTTGGCAGCCTTGGCAAAATCCTTTATTGTTTTTTCAATCCCCCTTTTGCTTAATTCCCATGGTTTAAACGGAGATATTGGGGATTTTTTTGCACTTGGGGCTACCGCAAATGGATGATAGGCATAACGACCGGTATGCAAGATTTGCATACAAATTTTGCCACCATTATCGTGTACGGCTTTTGTTACAAGCTTGTGTTTATCAGCAGTTTTAATACTGGTTAGTTTGCTTGAAAAAGGTGCAACCACCCCAGCTTTGTTAGGCGAAATGCCACCTGTAACAATTAACCCAACACCACCTTTAGCTCTTTCACCAAAATAAGCAGCCATTTTTCTGTAGCCATCTTTAGTCTCCTCAAGCCCTGTGTGCATTGAGCCCATTAAAACCCTGTTTTTTAAACTGGTGAAGCCCAAATCTAAAGGCTCGAATAATTTTGGATATTTTTTGTGCATAGTTATTATTTTTTATAAGCCTGAAAGTTCAAATAATATATTAAATCTTATGTACTGATACTACATTCAATAGTCCGTTAAGTTTTAGTAATGCTTTAGCTTTAGAAGTTTGCAAATCTGATTCATACCATCCTATTCGCCTGTTTGTCAATAATTTAGCACGCAACCTATAATCTAAAATCTACAATTAAACGAAATGTTCTACATGGCAAATGTATGAAATTCTATCCACTATTGAAAATGTTATGCATGCCTAGTATTTTATTTTTTTGAAATTAATTTTTTATTCGTTATCTTTATGTCATTGGGTTTTCAGTAAGCCTATACGCCGATAGTTGGACAAATAACTGATAAAACACAGATGCATGCAAACACTGCAACCTCTCAAAACATTAATTTTTAGACTTTAAACTTTTAACAAAAACTACTATGGAAACAAGCAGGATTTTTGATTTACTGGAACAGTATAAAAAGAAGTTCCCTAATAAAAAGAATGTATTTTCGGCAAAAGAAAACGGGAAATGGGTTAGTTATAGCACCGAAGATTATATAAAGTACGCTAATTACATTAGTTATGGGCTTTTGGGAATGGGCTTTGAAAAAGGCGATAAAATTGCAACGGTTTCAAACAACCGCCCCGAATGGAATTTTGTTGATATGGGGATGAGCCAAATTGGTGTTGTACATGTGCCAATTTATCCTACAATAAGCGAATCGGAATATGAACATATATTAAAGCATTCCGGAGCCAAAATCATAATAGTGTCTGACACTGAGCTTTACAACAAAATAGAACCAATTGCAAAAAAAGTTGAAGGGGTACAGGCTCTTTACACTTTCGACATTGTTGACGGCGCAAAAAATTGGAAAAGCATTCTTGAATCAGGAAAAGAACTTGAAGGCCCTGAAATACGTGGCAAAGTAAAGTTACGTAGAGACAGCATTAAAAAAGAAGATCTTGCTACAATAATATATACATCGGGAACAACCGGCTTGCCAAAAGGGGTTATGCTTTCGCATTGGAATTTTATGTACCAAGCCCAACAAATTGGGGCAATACTCCGTGTAAACCATAAACATAAAGCTTTAAGTTTTCTTCCATTGTGCCACGTACTTGAGCGTATTGGCGGCTACACATGGCAGTACAAAGGCCTTGGGATTTATTATGCCGAAAGCACAGATAAAATTGCCGACAATATAAAAGAAATAAAACCCGATGTTTTTATTACAGTACCAAGGTTGCTTGAGCGGATCTATGATAAAATTGTTGGCATAGGCAAAGACCTTAAAGGCAAGAAAAAGGACCTGTTTTTCTGGGCTGTTGATTTAGGCCTGAAATATAAAGAACGAGGCAACAGTTTTGCATACCTCGCTAAGTTGAAAGTTGCTAATATGTACAGTTGGCCCCCAGCTTGGTAAAGAACAGCAGATAAAAATTGCCGACGATGGTGAGATTTTGTTTAAGGGGCCAAATTTAATGTTGGGCTATTATAACGACCCCGAAAAAACCAAAGAGGCTATTGATGAAGACGGTTGGTTCCACACAGGAGATATTGGTGAGTTTGTTGATGGCACTGCCCTAAAAATTACAGACAGGAAAAAAGAAATGTTTAAGCTATCAACCGGCAAATACGTTGCGCCGCAGGTAGTTGAAAACATTTTTAAAGAATCGTTTTTTATAGAACAGCTAATGGTGGTTGGCGAAAATGAAAAATATGCGGGTGCATTAGTATCACCTAATTTTGAATTTCTGCATGACTGGTGCCATAAAAAGAAAATCCATTATCGCGACAATGTTGATTTGGTTGAAAATCCATTGGTTGTAGAAAGATACCAGGAAGAGATAGATTTTTATAATCAACGACTGGGGAAAACAGAACAAATTAAAAAATTCCAACTTGTATGCGAAGAGTGGACACCTGATGGTGGGGAGCTTTCGCCAACTTTAAAATTAAAACGGAAATTTGTAAAACAAAAATATATAAATAGATTAAACCAAATTTATCCGAAATAAGCCGGAACCTGCAAGTTATGGAACGATTTATTAGTATGCAACTTGCAAAATAAGCACTAAGTGCTATTTAATATTATTTACGCACTGATGCAACTATCTTACAATATGCAAGTTGCGTAGAAATAAATATACAATTAATTTTGGCTGGGTTCTTAGTAGTAAACTAATGGTGGATTTGTGCCATGGTGCAAATGGCAACGATATGGGCAACTAACAACAACAATAATGAAATTAAAAAAAGCTATAAATATTGAACTTTTACAAAAAATACAAGACGGGTTTTCACAAACTTTTGAATTACCGGCAATTATTTACGATGTGGAAGGAAAAGCAATAACAGAACCAAGTAATTTTACTGAATTTTGCAAATTTCAGACTTCGTTAGTTTATAAATTTATTTTTTTACACTAAATGGATTTTTGGCAACATCATATTGTAATAATTTCCCATTTGGTAATTTTATTTTTTTAGAAT
>NBLH01000275.1 GCA_002084525.1 Bacteroidetes bacterium 4572_117
CGCTATTTTCAACTCCTGCGACCATTCACAATTATAGCCTTCGTCCTGCATATCGATACAAGGTTTTGAAACTTCCAGTTCATCAAGTGTTTGTATGGTTTTTAATTCAATAAAGCGTGCACCGGTTAACCAAGCAGCAATTATATTTTGTGCCATCTGGGCATGTGGCCCGGCTGCCACCCCCATAGGCGTTTCCAATAACTGCCCAAATCGCCTTGTGCGAAACTTATCATCCGCATTTGGCTTAAAAAATAGTTCTTTGGGGATGCCAAACAAAAAATCAGAACTATCTAACTGATTAATAGTAATTTGCAATAATTGTTTTAGTGGAAGTATGTTAAATTTATCGGTCATAATATTATGTTGATATGATTAAAATGTAAAGATAAAAGTTAAAGGCAAAAAATAAAAACCTGATATGTTGTTTACTGAATAAACAACTATCAGGCAAGTAAAATATTCTGATTTTGAAATAAAACTGTTGATTATAGCCTGAATTCCACGGCTGAAAGCTTAACCTGTTGTTTATCAATGATTTCAACCCAACATAAATATCTTAATAAAGAGAAACTAAAATACCCATAATTGAGAAAGAGGCTAGCCATATTATGTATTTGATGGATAAAGCAAGCCGGTTAATTTACCAAAAAATGTTTATTATGGTTATTCCGCCCACTTCATATTACAAAGTAAATCTTCGAGCAGCAAACCAGCCACGCCTGAACGTGAATCCGACATAGCATATGGGATAATTAATTTCTTATTATGAATAATCGCACCACATGAATACACCACATTTGGCACATAACCATTACGTTCGCTTTCATCAGGTACGATTAAAGGCTCTTCAAGTACAGCTATAACTTTTTCAGGGTTTTTCAAATCAAGCAAAACAGCCCCTATACTGTACGAACGCACAGGGCCAACTCCATGTGTTAACAAAAGCCATCCTTTTTCTGTTTTTATGGGCGGCCCCGAATTTCCAATCTGGAAAAATTCCCAGTAAATTTCAGGTTCTTTTAATATTTTTGGGTTTTCCCAATTCCTAATGTCGTCAGAAAACATAATAAACATGTTCTCGTTATCGTTTCTTGAAATTGTAGCAAATTTGCCATTAATTTTTTCAGCCGTATATGTTGCATAAAACCTTTTGCTGCCATCATCGTCGGTAAACTGGACAAAACGTGCATCTTCTAAACCTTTGCTATCGTTTTGCGACATCGGAAAAATCACCCTTCCCGAAAGATCTAAACCTTTTTTAAATTCTATATTATAGGTTGATTGCGCCAACCAATCTAAAACCTCAAGGGTTTGTTCGTACCTTGATCGTTTTTCGCTTACTTTTTTTCTTTTTTTCTTTTCTTTTTTCTTCTTAAAACGTTCTACGCTTTCAACTAATTCTTTGTATGTAAACTCATCCAATAAATTATCAAATATCTCTTTTACAAGATCATAACTTTTAAGTTCTTTTAATTTTGATACAAAGCCCGACTTTTCATAAGTTTGATTTGGTATAATTCTGGCCTTTTCAACCTTTGCACTATTTGTTTCTACAGATAAACTCCCCGTTGAATCAATTAAGCCATTTCTAAAAACTATTGATGATATATGTCCCTCGCCAACAGCACGAAAACTGATAATAACTTTAAGCTCATTATCAGCAACCCCTTTTTGATTAGGGTCGGGAACAACTGATGGGTTAAAAAGTGCAGCTGACTCAATCGAATATTCCATCGTGAAATAGGCTCCTATCAACAGTTTTTGATCCAATGAAAGCATTGATAAATCGCCTTCGGAATTTATTTTATCGAAATTGTCCTTAAACACCCTTTTAATATCACGATGCCTATCTTTAAACCTGAGAATAGTATCTGCTAAAACAGAACTTAGTTTTTCTTCTGACAAAGTTAAAATACGGCTTATTATATTATACGTACGGTTGTTGCTGCCCGGTGTAAAAAATTTTGTTATTACACGTGCATTATCAGGGTTAAAATTAATTAATTCTTTACAAACGATTATAGGTTTACATGATTTATCCATAGGGTTCATTTTTTTGCAGAAATTTACAAATAATTTCTGAAATATAACTACATGAGGCACTTTTTTTTATAATAATCAAAACAAAATAAAAAACTTAGGTATTCATCAAAAAATAAAAAAGCAAATAAATTTTGCAGGGATATATTTTTTATTACCTTTGCAGGCTTGCATGTTTTGTAGACAATATTTGCAAAAAAGTGTTGTTGAATTTACATGATGAATTTGAAAATTATCTCTTGATTTTATATGACCAATTTCCCTGACCACGATTTTCATTTTATAGAAGGAGAAGTTTTATTATTTGATAAACCATTAAATTGGACTTCGTTTGATTTAGTACGGAAGGTACGATTCATTATCCGACATTTTTTAGGTGTGAAAAAAATAAAAGTTGGGCATGCCGGAACTTTAGATCCAAAGGCGACGGGTCTGTTAATTGTATGTACCGGAAGAAAAACCAAGGAAATAGAAAAGTTTCAAGCAGGTGATAAAGAATATATTGCCGATATTTACTTAGGGGCAACAACACCATCGTTTGACAGGGAAACAGAAGTTGATGAAAAATTCCCTACCGGGCATATCACAACTGATGTTATAAACGAAACACTTAAAACTTTTATCGGGAAACAAGAGCAAATACCCCCAATATTTTCCGCAAAAAGGATAAATGGGCAAAGAGCCTACAAAAATGCACGTAAAGGCATTGATGTTGAAATGAAACCTTCTTTGATTGATATTAAAGAAATAGAGCTTATAAATTTCAATTTGCCAGAATTAACAATTAGGGTAAAATGCGGTAAAGGAACTTATATAAGGGCATTAGCACGCGATATAGGACAAAAAATGAACTCTGGCGGATATTTAATAGGCTTAAGGCGCACCACTACCGGTGAATTTAATGTAGATAATGCCATGTCTGTTGACAGTTTTAAAGCCATAATTGATAGCAAAGGAATAGATAACAATATTGTTTAACGCTCAAAATTAGAATTTATGAAGTTGTCGAAATTCAGGTTTGACGTACCAAAGGAACTTATAGCTAAACATCCGGCTAATGAAAGGGATGAGTCAAGGTTAATGGTAATTAATAGGGCAACCGGAAAAATTGAGCACAAAATGTTTAAAGACATTCTTTCTTATTATGGAAATAGGGATGTATTCGTTTTTAATGACACAAAAGTGTTTCCGGCCAGGCTTTATGGAAATAAAGAAAAAACAGGTGCAAAAATTGAGGTATTCCTTTTAAGGGAATTAAATACAGACCAACGGTTATGGGATGTTTTGGTTGACCCCGCCCGTAAAATCCGTATTGGGGCTGTTGCCGCCCCTACTGCCGGGATGCATTTCAGCAAGCAACTTATGAAACGCCTCGAAATTAAAGGAGTTGAGTTTGCCTACATAACATTGCACGCAGGTTTGGGGAATTTTAGGGGGGTGGAAGTTGAAGATCTGACCAAACATAAAATGGACTCGGAGGAGATAGCAATTACCGACGAAACCGTTGAAATGGTAAATAAGGCAAAAACCCATAAACGACAGATTTGCGCCGTTGGTACAACTGTTATGAGAACACTTGAAAGTTCTGTATCAACACAAGGGGAATTAAAACCATTTGTTGGTTGGACCAATAAATTTATTTTTCCGCCTCATTAATAATTTACCCCAAATATTAACGACTGTTTGCGATTTAAAATCATAAATCTTTAATTTTTGTGAGTTCTGAAACTCATGTTTAATATTCTATTTTATCTTCTTTCAACTGCCAGTTATTAAAAGCCTCTTGCGCTTTTTTGCGTTCTAATTGGGTGGTTTTAATTTTTCGTTTTTCAAGTGGCAATTCAAGTTCATCATAAATAAATGAGTCGTCAAACCCTATGTTTTTTGCATCTTGTTTTGTGTTTCCGTAATAAATTTTATCAATCCTGGCCCAATAAATAGCACCCAGGCACATAGGGCATGGTTCGCATGATGTATAAATTTCACAACCTGACAAATCGAAGGTGTTTAGTTTTGAACTTGCAAGCCTTATTGCATTTACCTCGGCATGTGCGGTAGGGTCATTAGTTTGGGTAACAGAATTTGCCGCTTTGGCAATAATTTCCCCATTTTTAACTATCACAGCACCAAATGGCCCACCCCCATTTTCAACACTCAGCACCGATTGCTCAATTGCTTTGTGCATATATCCTTTCTTCTCTGTACACATATTTTAATTATTTACATTGCCAAAAGTAAATATTAGAAATATATGTACAAACATTTTTAATGAAAAAATTGATATGAATAAATTGCTGTCTGAATTAGTCGAAAATTTCTATAAAACAGCAAAGAACATACATGAAAACGCAGCTTTTTAACAAGATCCTAATATCCGTAAGACCTACGAGGTTTTTACTAATTATCAGCAGGTTATGAAACTATTGTTTCACTTATTTAAGTGAAACCTCGTAGGTCTAAAGCTTTAATTATTGCAAAAATATATCTCTAAATACCTGACCTATACAAGCTCGCAGCCCTTATGTGGTTTATAATTTAGCGATGCGGTTGAAGCTTAAACGAGCAAAGCAATATGTTATTAAACATAACGCCCTAAACCCCTTAAACAAAACATATTATAACCGTAAGAACATAAACCACATTTTATTTTTTTCGCATATAGTTTTTTTTACTTTTGTGAAGCGTAAATATAAAGTATAGATATACTATTTATTAATTTTATTAATTTTATTAATTTAAACTATTGATTATGAGAAACTTACCAAAATGGGGGGTATCTATTAATACTTTCCATCGGCTTATTGTTTAATGCCTGTAAAAAAGATGTGCTTGTAAATTCAATTGATAAAAATGAAATTTCATCAATTCAGTTTGTTGAAGGTAGATTGCATTTTACTAACTCCGAACAATTGACTCAGAAAATTAATGAGCTAAAAAAACTAGATGACACAAAGGTTGAGAATGAAATGGCAAAATTTTACGAAAAAGGTTTTAAGCCATTAAAACCTTTTTATAAAGAAACTGATTTTGAATTAAAAGAAGAGTATGCGACTAAAAAGGCATTAAAATTGAAATCATCGAACGAGGCTGGTGATGATGATGAATTAATAGCTGATGATTTTTTTGCTTCCGTTTTAAATGAGAACAGAGAAATACAAGTTAGCGACACAATTTACAGATATACTGATAAGGGTTTATTCTTTTGCCATATTGATGATATTGATGAACTAGAACAATATCTGGAAATCCTAAACCTGAATAGCAATTTTAAAAGTGGGCAAGTTGTTCCATGCGAAATGGGTGAAGAAGAATTAGGGGTACAACCTATGAATGATTATGTAAAACGCTTCGTGCCATATCCGGATTGCGGAAATGGAGGTAGTGGGTCTGGTACGGGTAGTGGAAGTGGATCTTCTACAAATTATGGCGACACTTTTGTTAATAACTTACCTGAATGTGAAACAAGAAACGGATTTTGGCAAATTTTAGGTGATGTGAAGATTTGTGAGGATTATTATGATGACAGACATCGTGTAAAAACTAAATACTGGAAACAAAAATATCTTATTTTTGGTTCATCTATTGGAGTTAGTGTAAAACATCAAAAAAGGACATTGGGTATTTTCTGGACAACGAAAACTGACGAAATAAGGTTAGGACTAAAACAAGTTTATTTTGAGTATGAGATGCCGGTTCCAAATATTCAAAATACTATACCTGTACTAATTGCTTATCAAGGGAAATTTTATAATAATAATTTGCAAATATTATCAGTTTTAAATGGAGCACCTCAATTGCCACAGCTTCCATTTCAAGATGGATATAACATTGTTAATATTTGGCTTAACTTTCCACTGTTGGGATATCAAAATGTAACAGTAACCTCAAAAGAAATGAACAAACTTTTTTGGAACAAGGCATGGGGTTATGCAAAGGATTTGGGTAAAAAACTGGGAAAACCAGAACCTAAAAAAGTAACTATGGTTGGGTTTACTTCAAACAAAGTTATAATAAATCACGTTGATAGGGAGAAAGTTGAATATAATGATGGGAAAATAAATCACATTTTTGACTGGAATGGCCAAATTACATTTAAATGGACTACGAATGTAAACGGTGGATTCCAATGGAGTATGCCTTCTGTCAAATCACTATATGATTATAAAAAAGCAAAAATTGATATTTACGGGGTTGCAAAACAGGGATCTGTCTGGAAAGGTAGCAGATTAGTATTTACTGAATAGTAATGAACAGAAAAAGAAAAGAACTCGTATAAAACCTTGTTCTTTTCTTTTTTATATTAGAATTGTGAAACATTCAAGAGAAACAGGTTTGTCACAGTAATAACAAAGAATATAATTACCTCATTACTAATCTTTCACTAATTTATTTACATATGAAAAAATTAACTTTAACTTCGTTGTATTTACTTGTTTTTTTTTCAACAGTAAGTTCACAAGGGCAATATTCATATAAAAACAAAGGATATTTTAACCTTTCCGGGATATCGTACTATGGTATTACACGTATGGAAGAGGACTATCTTAAAGATGGTATTGACAATTTAGTTACTAAACATCCAACTAATCACACACATGGTGTTAGTGTACAAACAGTAAACGGTTGGTTTTTAGGACCTTATGTCTCAGCAGGAATTGGTGTAGGTTATGATTATTATAGCAAACCCAAATTAAGTACCTTTCCAATTTTTTTCGATTTACGTATCTATTTATCGAATGGCCGGAATAGTTTTTTTTTATATGGTGATATTGGTACTGTTTTGGGCTCGACAAAAACATATTATATAAAAAGCGGGATTTTTACTGCCGGCTTAGGATATAAATTTTTTATAGGTGATAAACATAGTTTAACAGCAAGCATAGGACTCGATGGAAAATCATTTGCTAAATCGGCTTATCAACCACCAAACCCTGTCCATGCTTTTGTAATTAATTCAACAATTATAAGTATTGGTTATTTGTTCTAGTACTTTAATCTATTGTTTTTTTTCATTAAATTATAAAAATAATATGCAAACAAAATTTTTATTTATAATATTTCTTACAACTATTACTTGTAAACAAATATCCGCACAGCAATATTATCAGGAACCAAACAACGAAAAAATTGAAATTCAGGATAATATTTCACGTATTAATATAAGTTTACAAGGGGTTTATTATAGTTTTGAAAAGAAATTCAGCCAATTTATATCCTTATATTCTGATGCCGGTGTGGGGGCAGTTTTTGGATACTCAGGCGATTTTGGTTCGCGTTGGGCAATTTCACCAACTATTGCAACCGAAGGGCGTTGGTATTTCAACTATAAAAGACGTTAAGAAGTGGGTAAAAAGCTATTGTTTAATGCTGCCGACTTTCTAAGTTTACAAG
>NBLH01000276.1 GCA_002084525.1 Bacteroidetes bacterium 4572_117
ACGCCTTGGGTTATGGTAAACATCAAAATTAATTGCGGGCTGAAGCCCAACTTATCAATATATCAAATTAACCTGGACTTTCAGTCCGTAAAAACATTTTGTTCGTTTTTACCCAAGGTGTTGCCTCGGGCTGAATTAAATAAGGCTTTCAGCCTATTTATCAGACAATTATAATTTCGTAAAGTAGTAATAAGTTATTTTATTATGAAGTAAATGTATAAAAAGCTGTCAACCATATTCATGAAAGAACAAAGAACAAAGAACAAATGACAGATGACTATTGACTAATGACTATTGACTAATGAGTAACAGCCAATCAATTGAAGGTCAGCGTAAAGCAGGTTTCAACAAATGGCTCGGAGCTTACTTTTATTTGTCCACCGTGCTGGCGCATAATTTGTTTTGAAAGGCTTAAGCCAATACCTGAACCACTTGTTTTTGTTGTAAAAAACGGGATAAATATTTTATCTCCAACTTCTTTAATAATTCCTTGCCCGTTATCGTATATCTGCATAACCCTTTTACCACTATTATTAATGTATGCATTTAACTTTATTTCGCCATTTTCAACATTTTCAAGTGCATGTATCGAGTTTTTCACCAAGTTTATTAGCACTTGTTCAATCAATTGTTCATCGGCTGTTACTTCAAGTACTTCAGGTATTACAATAATTTTAAAATTTATTTCACTTTCAATAATATCTTTTTTTAGTAAATTATAGATGTTCTCAAACTGAGTTTTAATTTTGTAGGTTGAAAAATTAGGCGTTGGGATTTTTGTGAGGTTACGGTATTTTTCAACAAAATGGATTAAACCTGTGCTACGTTTATGTATTGTTTCCAATGCTTCAATAATATCGTTAAATGATTCAGTGTCAATATTATTGTTAGTGTCAGATTCAAGCTGCGTAACAGTTTCTTTTACCATTACATTTACTGTTGAAGTTAAGGAGGCAATGGGTGCGATAGAATTCATGATTTCGTGGGTAAGTACCCTAATAAGCTTTTGCCACGCCTTCATTTCCTGCTCTTCTAGCTCTGACTGGATGTTCTTAATTGAAACAAGTATTATTTCACGGTCATTAATTTTAAATTGGGTTGCGTAAATAGATAATTGTAAAACGTCTTCACCTCTACTCACCTTAACCAATTGATTATCACCGGGTTTTATGTCGAAAAATACAGATTCTAACCCAGGGCTCCAAGTTTCAAGTAGCTGGATATTTTTAAGGCTTTGAAGATTAAATAACTTTTTTGCAGAGTTGTTGATCATTTCAACAGTGCCATCTGTCCTATACGCCAATATGCCTATCTCTACATGCGAAATAATTTGTTGGAGATAAAAATAATGCTCTTCTTTTTCGCTCCTTATTTTCTGGAAATCTTCAATAACTTTATTGAACGACCTTTTTAAACCGTCAAATGACGAACCAAGCCCTTCGGCCTGGAATGTGCGGCTAAAATCAGAGAACCTAATAGATTCGAGAAAACTGCTTACTATACGGTTAGTTTTTTCGATGTAATTTATTAATGAAAGCGTTTGTAACAACAAAAGTATCGCAAACAAGAAAGGTGTCATGTAATATTCGCCATTTTGAATTACATGTACCAATATATATATTGTTACTACCAGAAGTAATACCCTGAAAATTATATTTAAACGAAAATTTTTATAGGTCATATTTTTCCATTCTCCTGTATAACGAAGTCCTAGTTAAACCCAGCTCCCTTGCAGCATTACTAATGTTCCCCCTATGTTTTTTTAATACCTTTAAAATAATTATTTTTTCAACCTCTTCAAGGTTGTAATTTTCTAGCTCAACTTCGTCAACTTTACCGCCCCCTGACGAAAGGTGAAAATCAAAAGGTTGAAGGACATTCGTATCTGCCATGATAATAGCCCGTTCAATAGCATGTTGCAGTTCGCGCACATTACCTGGCCAGGCATATTGTTGAAGTTTTTTATAGGTTGGTGAACTAATTTCCCTTATGTTTTTTTTATATTTCTTTGAGTACATTTTCAAGAAATGATTTGCCAAAAGTGGTATGTCTTCAGTCCTTTCCCTTAAAGGTGGGATATGTATTTCTACCGTGTTTACCCTATAAAGTAAATCTTCCCTGAATTTATCTTCTTTTATCATTTGCTGGATGGGCATATTGGTTGCACATATCAACCGGATATCGATAGGCCGTGGTTTGTTTGATCCTAAACGGATAACCTCCCTGCGTTCTAGAACAGTTAATAACTTTGACTGCAAAGGTATGGATAGATTCCCTATCTCGTCAAGGAATATTGTACCGCCCGAAGCAATTTCAAACCTTCCGGGACGTTCCCCTTTGGCATCGGTATAAGCACCTTTAACATGGCCAAACAATTCGCTTTCAAACAATGTTTCGGTAATTGCCCCTAAATCAACATTAATCAATATTTCATCCTTTCTTCCTGAGTGTTTGTGTAATGATCTGGCAACTAAGTCTTTACCTGTTCCGTTTTCGCCCAAAATTAAAACACTTGCATCGGTTTCGGCAACTTTTTTTATGGTCTCAAACACTTTGTGCATGCTTTGCGAAACTCCAATAAAATCACCAAACGGTTGTTCTAATATAGCCTTATAACCCGATTGTTTTTCTTTAAGCGAGTCTACTTCCAGTCGCGATTGCCTTAATTTCATCCCCGATGATATGGTTGCAATCAGTTTTTCGTTTTGCCATGGTTTGTTCACAAAATCAATAGCACCCATTTTTATTGCCTGAACAGCATTTTCCACATCGCCGTATGCGGTAATAAAAATCACTATTGCCGATGGGTCAATTTCCAGTATTTTTTCGAGCCAATAAAAGCCTTCTTTGCCACTTATTGCATCTTTTGTGAAATTCATGTCCAATAAAATCACATCAAAATTTCCATCGGGGATTAAGTTGGGGATTTTTTCAGGATTTTCCTCGGTTACGATTTCCCCAAAATTTTGTTTTAATAAAAGTTTCAATGCAAAAAGCACATCAACATTATCATCAATAGCGAGAATTTTGCCTTGTTTTTTACCCATAATATTAAGCTTTAATCATGTTCGGTTTATATGTTTTTTGTTTAAACCTGTTCAGTTATCAATCAGTTTTAATATCTGTTAGCTAAAAATCATGCCAAATAAAAATTTATTGTTTTTTTTTAGTTTGAAAACGCACACTTTCGGGTCCGTGCTGTACGGTTTTATATAATTGTATCTACTTTTGAAATTATCTCTTTCCTTAAATTTGATAATCCAATAAATTTTTTATTTTTTTTATTGAGTAAAAACTTCCATTGTGCCCTTATTTTAACAAATGAACGGTGTATATTAAAAGCTAATAACCCGGATATTGGTAAACTGATAAAATAAATTAACGACAACCAGTTTGGTTCAATAAAGCTTAAAAATAAAACTGATTGGAGCAGATAAAATATCGGGAAAAAGACAATGCCAAAAACAAATGTTATTGATGTAGTAAACTGCCTGTCCTTTAATTTTTTTGTTACTATTGAAGGTAACAAGTAGGGTATAATGTTATTTGCTACCCCATAAATAAAAAAGGGCAATAAAATCAACAATATAACCGACTTTATGGCTAGCTGAGGCCATGTTGCATCCTTCCTTACTACCCAATCCTTTATGTTTAATTGCTTTATAGCTGAAACATATTTTTTTACAACAGGGCTTAGGCCTTTCAAAGTTTCAGGTTTGTGTTCAAGCTCGTGGTTTAATTTATCTATCAATTTTTTATCAGCAATAAATTTATTGGTTTGGTTAGCAGGCAAGTTTAAACTTTTTAGCATTTTGCTGTGGTATATTTCTCTTAGTTGCTCGTATAATTCATAATGTTCTTCGGTTTTAATATGTATCATTTGTGGCAACAGGCCTAGTGTCATTTCGTCGCGTAGGGCCAACATGGCTTTTTGCTGGTTTTCATGGAACAGTTCTTTGTATTTATCTACACGAATAGGTTTTCCGTAATTTACTAGTACTGTACTTCTGAAATTCCAATAGTTTGAATAGTTAATACCTACCGGGACTATTTGTGTGCCAAGCTTAAAGCCTTCTGAATTTTCAGTTTGAAAAACAATTCTTTGTACGCCTTTTTTCAGGGTTCGCAACCGGCGTTTATCAATGTGTTGGGCTTCTGGAAAAAGAGTCATAACATTCTTGTTTTTAAGAACATTAACAGCTGCATCGAATGTTTGGTCATTCCTTTTAAGCTGGTCTTTGCCGTCGCGGATACGAAAGGCAGGCAATACCTTAAAAAAGATTAAAATTTTTGCAAAAAGCGGTTTGTTGAAAATATCGCCGCGAGCAAGAAAAACAGGTTGCTTTTCTGTAGTAAATATTATTACTAAAGCATCCATCAAAGCGTTTTGGTGGTTGGGTGCAAAAAAAACAGGTTTATCTTTTGGAATATTCTCTATACCGGTTACACAAATTTTTTTATAAAATATTTTGTTATGTGCAAAGCCTACATAAGCCCTCACAAGTTTATGCCCGAACGACCAGTTATCTATGTTTTTAAAATTCATTTTATACTACAAATTAAAAATTGCTAAATTAAAAAGAATTTTAAGACACCGTAGAGTTCCCCAGTAAAGATTTTATAGGTTTGGTTCCCCAGAAAAACCCAATAGCCAAACCTGAAATAATATGCCAAACACCCCACCATGCAGCAATAAAGGCCATGCCACCAAGCCCGTTAAACAAATTTGGGTTAAAAATCAGCACCAAACCTAAACCCGAATTTTGAATCCCCGTTTCAATTGTTATTGTCCTTTTATCCCTATCTGAAAGCTTAAATAATTTAGCCATAGAAAAACCTGTGGTAAGTGCCAAGGCATTGTGAATTAAAACTATTAGTACAATTAGGTGTATATATTCCAGAAAATAATCAATATTTAAGCTTAAAGCCCCAACTATGTAGCCCAAGAAAATAATAATCGACATTATTTTGATAGGTTTGATTATTGCTTTTGTGATTTTAGGAAAATAGTGCGAAAAAATCATGCCCACGGTAATTGGCAAAGCCAACAGGATTATCATTGTTTTAAACATTTCATAAAGATCGATATGTATAGGGATTACCATATCGGATGTTAGGCTGTATAAGCCTGCCCAAAAAGCAAAATTGAAGGGGGTCATGATTATGGCCGACATATCGGCAATGCCGGTTAAACTAACCGATAACTCAACATTACCTTTTGCCAGCGATGTAATGAAGTTTGATATATTCCCTCCCGGACATGCAGCTACCAAAATCATCCCCATAGCCACGCTGGCACTTGGGTTTATAATCAAAACTAGTAAGAATGTCATTGCAGGCATTAATAAAAATTGCGAAAAAATGCCAATAACAACCGGTTTTGGCTTAAGTACAACTTTTTTAAAATTATCGAGTTTTAAGCCAAGTGCTACACCAAACATAATAAAAGCAAGTGTTATGTTGAGTACAAATAAGCCTGCTTCGTTAAAATTTAATGTAATTTCATCGAGTACCTGTAAACTTTCTCTCATGATTGTTAATTTATGTTAAATAAAAGGCAAAGATATAAAAAATTAAAGTAATAAAGATGGGCTGGACAATCGGGTCCAGGGCAATCGCTTTTAAAAGATTGTTTGAATAAATTAATTTTGAATTATTATTTGTCGTAATTATTGCCACAGATTCACAGATTTTAAAACAAGCGTAGCTTG
>NBLH01000063.1 GCA_002084525.1 Bacteroidetes bacterium 4572_117
CACTTGGTTTAATTTGCCTGAATATGAATAAATTTTTGGTATTTTGCTATAATTTTTAATAATTTCTATCCTATTTTTATATTTACTATAAAGCAAGGTTATTGTTGAGTCTAAATTTTCATGTATATCTGTTAGTGTTAACTCATCTTTATCAATACGTGAAAAAGTATTAAGGCTTTTAATTATTTCTGATGTCCTGTTTACCCCAGTTTGGATATTTTTTGTTAATGTATTGATACCATTTGTTAAAAACTTAATTGACAGGGTTATTTATTTCGTGTGCTACGCCTGCTGTTAATACACCCAATGATGCCATTTTTTCTGATTGTACTAATTGAGATTGCGTTTTAGTCAATTTTTTCAGGGTTTTTTCCAATATTTGTTTTTTACTTTCTATTTCTTTGTTGATAATAATTAGTTTTTCATTGGCTTTTTTCCTTGTCCTAAAAGCGTAAAAAATGGCTATTATCAGTATAATGAGCATAAAAGCAAACATTGCAAATATTGTTAATTGTTTGTTTCTAGCATCAATTATGGCTTCTTTATCTGAAAGCGTTATTTTTTGGCTATCGATTATAAGTTGTTGTTTGTTTTTTTTTGCTATTATATTGTTAAGTTCAATTGTTCCACTTTCAATCTCCTCCTTTTTAAGCCCTATTTCTTGTTCCTGGGTTTTTAGTTTTATTTCCTGGGTCTTTATTTGCGATAATTTTTCAGATAATTTAATTTGTTGAGATTTTAAACTATCTGCAAGATTGTTTAATTTTCCTTCGCTTTTGGAGATTTTTTCCAGCAAATTGCCAATATCAGTATTCAGCTTTTCTGTTTGTTTATGTAGGGTTTGAAGTTCTTCCGTTTGTTTTTTTATAAGTTCTTTATATTGTACAATATCTTGCTTTTCTTTTTCTAATTGTTGTTTTATGTTTTTGTACAATTCACGTATATCAACTTCTTTACCACCAAAAAGCAACAGTTCTTGATTAAACGAGAGATTTTCAATAATTATATTCGCTTTATTTATTTCAAACGAAATTGATTTTTGTCCGGGTTTATACAAAATATTCAACATTACATATTTTGCATCGCTACATTGCTCAGTAACCAGTAAAATATTTTTTGTTTCAATTTTATACCAAACTTCTTCAACTTTTTTGGACCAGTTTTTATCAATATATAGTATCTGGACATCAGGTAATTTGTTTAAACTATTTATGGCAGAAAGCTCTACCGATTTTCCTTTTATTTTATTGTTGATAACAATTTTCTTTAGTTCCTGATATGTTTCAAAATCATTTCCTAGAAAACAAATTTTATATTTTTTAATTTCTTTTTCATTTTTATGGCTGATATTTTTTGCAAATTGATATATTAATACAGCTTTTGATGTTTCGTAAGAAATTTGAGAAATTAAAGGTTTTGAAAACATTAATAGGCTGATAATTAGCGTTGTATAAATGTATTTCATTATTTTCTATTTATTTAACCTTATTTCTACCCCAAGTTTACCAACAAAACCTACTTGTGGGATATGTGGTAAATACACAGTTTGATCAAATAAACCACCATGCATAATGTCAGTATTAAAAACATTCTCGAGTTTTACATAAAAAGCGGCAAATTTTAAAATATTTGTTGTCCTTAGGCTAATATCCATATTAAAATAGCCCGGTTGTTTTCCTGTTGGGTATACGTCAATATTTCTATTTACAACATCACCTATCCATTTAATGCGTGCAGAAACATTTAAATGGTCAAATAAGTTTTTATATATTAAACCAAACCATAATTTATGTTTTGCAATACGGGGTATATATTCCTTTTCTCCATCTTTTTTAGCATAAGCATCTGTAAACGAATACGATAAATATGCATAATAGGCAGAACTAGTATATACATTCCTTTCAATTAAATTGGACAGGTTATTATGAAATAATGATAAATTAAGCACAACATTATCGCCTATCCTTTGACTGATTTTTGTATCGTAGCTTATCACTTTTTGGTTTTCTAATTTCCAGCCCGGCTCCGTCGTTGCAACTTCGCTTGCAGATAGCATAACTGCTGTATTTGCCCCCCATTGTTCGTATTGATAAAATAACGATGGTGCTTGGAATGCAGTACCAACCATGAACTTTAAAACTGTTTTTTCAAAAGGGGTATAAACAAAACTTAGCCTAGGGTTAAATGTTTCTTTATTTCTTAAAGAATAGTCGTAGCGACCCCCAATAACAAAATTCATTTTTTTTGTTGGCGTGTATGTTAATTGTGCAAAGCTTGCATACCGTTGCTCGTTAATCGTTAATTCTCGTTTAATAGTTTCGGCTGTTTCGCCTACAAATTTATCATAACTTGCCAAAACTTGATCGTTTGCATAAGGCGGTATACTGTTTGTGAATTCATATTCGATACCGGTAATTAATTTAAGGTTTTTCTTTTTTGATAAATCCAGTTTATAGCTTACAGATCCCCTAAACGTGTTGTCGATACCTGTCATATATTGGCTAAAAGATTTTTCGAGGATATCAGTTTTGTGCCATTTATAGAACTGTGTTTCAGGGTCTTGTGTGTGATTTGCAAAAGATGTTTTAAATAAAATGTTGCTATTTTCGTTAATTTGTTTATCATAGTTAAGCCAAACAATATGGTTGTCCATTTCCCATTTACATTCTTTATTGTAAATTATGCTACGTGTTTGTTGGCCAAGAGCATTACCTTCATCAAAATGTTGTTTAAAATATGACAATGTAAAGTTTTTATACTTTGTTTTTAAAAAAATGGTGTGGTCATTTATTGGTTGTTCAAATTTATTTGTTTGGGGGTAATGATATTGCTTAATTATATCGTAAACCGTATCACGTCCGATAAAATCAGGCCCATCAGATTTAAAAACCCTTGTAAAAGCAGAAAATGACAGGTTTTTGTTAATTTGGAATTGTGCCGCTATTTCGCCGCTTATTGTGTTCATGCTACCATAATCGATATTTGCAGTAATATCAAGCTTATCATCAACATCTTTCGACACAATATTTATGATCCCTGCAAAAGCATCGGCACCATACATAACAGACGAAGGACCGTAAATTATTTCTATTTGTTTTGCAAAATTTATCGAAATAGAATTCCCAATAGAAAGAAAAGTGCCACTTGCGGGGTTTATTTTTTGGCCGTCAACAAGCACCAGGAACCTATCGTTGCCTTCAATCCCCCTAAATGTGTAGTATTCGCCAAAACCGCGTGCATTGTCAACTACATCTATGGCAATAACATTTTTCAAAACATCCGATAAGTCTTGGTAGCAATTCTCTTTGATTTGGCTTTCAGTAATTATATATACCGAAGCAGGCGATTTTGTCGAAACTTCTTTGTATTTACTAACACCTATAACAGTTGAGCCTATAAAATCACCTAATGGCATCCTGGCAAGGCTATCAAGGTTAATAGGATTTGTTTGTGCAAAGCATTGGTAGCTATATGCTGTTACCACAAAAACTAATAGTGATATAAACAATAAATGTTTCACAAATAAATATACCTGAGTTGAATGTTTTCACAAATCTAACAAAAATATATTACTTTCGTGCTAAAATTTATGTCTATTTGGTGGTTACTAATAAGTAATACTAATCACGTGCTCATAGCTTTAAGTGTGCAAAGTATTTTAACCGGCATTTTTTAATGTATTGCAATTTAATATCAATCTGTTAAATCTTCATATTTTTCTTCGCCACTCCTTGACAATTCATTTAATTTACGTTTGAATAAATCTTCAAGATGCGAAGTTTCGAACTGGAACCAGGTAATACATTCGTCTTTAGAAAATAAGTTTTTCTGTATACCATGTTTTAATAAGCCTTTAATCGTAGCAAAAATTTGCGATACTGTTGAGAAACCACTCTCAGGGATAAAACTTTTTTGGTTGCCCATAAAACCCGAATCGTAAAACTTACATGCCAACTGGGGCGGAAAAAATATTTCGGGGCATAAAATGGCAAAACCTGTGTCGAAAATCCCATCAATAGATCTGATATTGCTTATTTGTGCATTAGTCATATCACTAAACGACAAATCTACATCAGAAAAGCTAACATTATCGAACCGGCAGCCGCCTAAACGCGATGCCGACAGATTAAGTAATTTAAGGTTTGAGTTAGAAAAATCGAGGCCGGTTAAATTTGCATACGATAAATTGTACTCATCTGTATTATTTGACATATCAATCCCTTTAAATAGCGATTTTGCCCAATATGGTGATGAATCATTAATGGAATAGTAATTCCAGTTTCGTACCAGTTCAAAAATATTATCGAAATTGTATATTTTTGAGTTAAAATAAACCTTTTCCTTGTCATCGTTAAACAAAATATTACCCACAAGCATTGCTAACCATTTATCAATATCGGGTGGGATACGCCTTTGTTTGTTTTTTTGGATGCTAAATACTTCTTTGTCGAATAAAGCGGTATTTGCTTTACCTTTTATTAATAGGTGGTTTGTTTTCGATTCTAAAATTTCTTTGGCAAAATCAATAATTTTTTCAACTTTTTTTGCTGTAAAGAACCAATTTTCTAAGCTTTCTTCCGGAAATTCAGGACTATTTAAGGGGAGTTGATATTTCTTAAACCACTCATAATAAATATCATGGCAAAATAAGTTATTATTTTTTCCAGTTGCCAACGAAGCCATCAAAGGGAAAAGCAACCGCCGTTTCTGTATTATTTTTTCTGAATTCCCATCAATTGACGATGATCTCAACAGCCTTAACATTTCAACCAAAAATTGTATTGTTTGCCCGGTTGGTTCACCCAGCATAAGTTTTATCCTGGCGCCTTCTACATCAGAATCTTCATCTAGGGCATATTTAATAAATACTTTCATATAATATTCGGCAAGCAATATCTCGGCAAATGATTGGTGTTGGAAATGCAGGATATTGTCGTTTTCGCCAAAATAAGAGTGCGATAGGAATTCTATTTCTAAAACCCCTTGGTTTTTATACCTTTCGAGTACGTCTTCGTCTGATTCATTAGTATTTTCACCATCTAAAACACGGCAAATATCGGCTTTTTTTAATTTCCATTGGTTGTTTTTGTGCCATTCGTACATTGATAATGCCGAAATAGAGTGTAAAACATTACGGAATTCAAATTCTTTGCTAAGGTCAATTTGGTGCTGGTCTTCAATATATTTAGCCTCGCGAGTAAGAAGGTTTATAAACGATAAATATACACCGATTTTACCAACAAGCGAAAAATCGATATTATTTACAAGCAGTTTAAAAATCATGTATGCAAAAATAGGCCTTCGTAATTCACTACGTGAAAGTGTGCCATTCAATGATAATTCATCGTAAATATTAATATATTTGAGCTCATTTATACTTTGTTGTATTTTTCTTGTTAAACCATTAGCATTCAGTTCTTTAAATTCAGGATAATGTGTTAATGTATCTATCATCCAATTATTGAATTGCCGTTTGGTAAATCCGTATAACGAAATAAAATATTCAATGTTGCGGCCAAAACCATTTTTTATAATATGTGGGTGGTGGCTTTTTAACTGGTTATACAAACCTGCATCAAATGGCCGTGAACTAATAATAACCCTATTAGTGCGTTGTTTTGATTTGTCAATATTTTGTATTGATTTTATTGATGTTATTACATTATCGATTGATGATTTTGAAAGGTCGCCGCTTTCATCAAGTGAATCGATTAAAAACACATAATTTTTATGTTTAAAACGTAAACTGTCAATTTGTATCCCGAATTCTGTTTCAAGATAATCAGCGATAACACCTAGTTTATAGCTACTTGAATAATTATTAAAGTTACGAAGGTTAAAATAAACAGGGAAAAGGCCCTCGCCGGTTTGTAAATATTCTTTGGCCAGGCTTGCAGCATAATGCTTTAAAAATACCGATTTCCCTTTACCAAAATCGCCTAAAATATAAAGTATTTTGTTAACATTGTTTTGCGACTGATAATTAAAGTAATCTTCGATAAGCCTTTCAACAGGTTCCAGTTTTTCCTCATCTTCCTCAGTTTTTTTTCCACCAAAATCAACATCATCAGTATCCATGAAGTCTTCTACGGGTTTCCATTTGGCATATGTTTTTTCATATTTCAGGTTTTCGCTTTCGTTAAAGCCAATTTTGTCGAGGTTTTTCATTTGCCATAAAAAATCTGTTTCAAGTTCGCTTAAATGAAGCTCAGAAATTTGTTCTAGGTGTACTTTGTAGCTTGAACCAAACGATTTTATAACCTGCGAGCTTATGTTTTGGTTAAAATGTTTAATGAAGTCGTTTTTAAATTGCTCGCTGAAACCAATTTTTTTAAATAATTTCAGGTAGGTTTTTTTAACATATAAAACAGCAGGGTGATACTTTGCCTGAAAAACAATAATTATGTCTTCTTGTTCTACATCTATCTCTTTTTCAATACTTTCAAGTGCATCCACAAAAGCTTCGATTGCAGACTGTATCAGGTTGTTTTCATTATATTTATTGCTTACAAATTTTAATGATTCTTCGGCTTGTTCAAATCCGGCAATAACATAAGTGGGGCTACCATAGTTGTCTAGCTTCTTTTTTTCTGATTTGGCAAAGTACTTTTCAATAAGGGTTGTACCAAACAGTTTTATTACTAAACCAGCTGAACCTGATACACTTAATAAGGTTTTTGCCCCGGTTTGGTCAAGGTTGCTTTTAAGGTGTTTTGTTACTTCTTTTAATAAATCGGGGATTGCCTTGGTCAGTTTTTTTATGGTTTCTTTTTGCATGCTTGTAATTTTTATTTTACATAATGTAAAAATATTCATGGCAAATATAAGTAATCTTTACATTATGTCAAAATATATATGCAAAATTTTAATAGCTTCTAAAAAAGTAGAGCTTCTAATATCCTTAAATTACTAAAATTTAGCACTTCATTAGTTAGGAGTTGGGAGTTAGGAGTCGGGAGTCGGGAGACAGGAGTCAGGAAACATAGGGTGGTAGGTCATATTCATGAAAGAACAATGACCAAATGACCAATGACCAATACACACCAAGTGATGGCTATTAATTGCTAAAAAGGTTAAAATCAAGGTTTTTTAGTTTTTGAAAAGGGTTTATACTTTGTTTGTATTTTTTAAGGAATTCTTTTTCAAGTATTTTTCTTAATTCACTACCTTTAATACCATGAAAAAACTGGCCGTTTTTTAAATATGATATACCACCTGTTTCTTCAGAAACAACTATCACAAGCGCATTGGTTATTTCAGAAATACCAAGGGCAGCCCTGTGCCGTAATCCATATTTGTTAGATAGCGATTTGCTTTTAGAAACCGGTAATATGCAACCGGCTGCAACAATCTTGTCTTTATAAATTATCAATGCGCCATCGTGCAAAGGGCTGTTTTTAAAAAAGATGTTTTCAAGTAGGGTAGAGGATGTTTCAGAATTGATATATGTGCCTGATTCAGAGTAGGTATCAAGTTTCGATTCGTCAGAAATCACAATAAGTGCCAGATAGCCCAAAAAGCCAATATCCCGGCAAAAATATTGATGGCAACGGTGCCTTTAAGCAACATATATAGTTTGTAAAATAAAAAAGCAACCAGTACAATATCTAAAATATCAACTAAGCCTATATCTAAAAATCCCATATTTTTTTAATTTTATTTGTCAAATACAATTTGCAATGTTTCTCTCAAATCGTAAGTCGTAAATAGTATAAATTGTAAATCGTAAATTATTTCAGTCATATTTATTGAAATGTCGTTTCAACAAGTTTAACCGCCTGCACGGCCTCTTTTACATCGTGCACGCGCAAAATATTTGCCCCATTTAGCAAAGCAATTGTGTTTAAAACACTTGTCCCGTTTAAAGCTTCTTCGGGACTTATATTTAAACGTTTGTAAATCATCGATTTTCTCGATATCCCGGCAAGTATAGGTAATTCAAATATATTAAATTCTTTGAGCCTTTTTAGTAATTCGTAGTTCTGGTCGAGTTTTTTGCTAAACCCAAACCCGGGGTCTATGATAATATCTTTTTGCCCAATATTTTTCAGCCTATAAATTTTTTCTGCAAAGTAGTCAATAATTTCAGGTATCAAATCATTATAACTTGTAAAATCCTGCATGTTATTTGGTGTTCCCCTCATATGCATCATTATATAGGGTATATTAAGTTTGCTAACAGTTTCAAACATTTTGTTATCAAGTCCGCCTGCCGAAATATCATTTATTATCGATACACCATAATTATTTACAACATGCCTGGCAACCCCCGACCTAAAAGTATCAACTGAAACAACTAAATTAGGGAAAAATTTGGCAACTACCTCTAAAGCTGGTGATAATCTATTAAGCTCTTCATACTCAGAAATATGTGCAGCACCTGGACGTGAAGAATAAGCACCAATATCAACAATTAAAGCACCTTCGTTAACAATTTGTTGTATCCTTTTGTGCACTTTTTCTTTATTGTTGTATGCGTTGCCATCGTAAAAGGAATCTGGGGTAATATTTAAGATACCCATAACAACGGCTTTGCTAAAATCAATAATTTTGCCTCTGCAATTTATCGTTGTTTTCTTTTCAATCATTTTCAAATTCAATTTAGGTATTTAATGAAACTTTTTTAATTTAGCATCAAAATATTTTAAATGGCAGATACAAATATACAATTTAATAAGATTATTGAGCTTTGCAGGGAAATTTTTGTTACCAAAATGAAAGATTATGGTACGGCATGGCGTGTGTTACGTACAAGTTCGTTAACTGATCAAATTTTCATTAAAGCGCAACGTATCAGAAGTATAGAGACAAAAGAAGAAATGAAAGTTGACGAGGGGAGCAGGAGCGAATTTATTGGTATCGTAAATTATGCACTTATGGCGTTAATACAATTAGAGCTTGGATACTCACAAGAAATTGACAAACAAGAAGCAACAGTACTTGACTACTATAATAAATATGCAAATGAGGCTTTAGAGCTAATGAAACGCAAAAATCACGATTATGACGAAGCCTGGCGAAGTATGCGCATAAGTTCATATACCGATTTAATTTTAATGAAACTATACAGGACTAAGCAAATAGAAGATAATAGTGGGAAAACTCTGATTTCGGAGGGCATAGATGCAAATTATTTTGATATGATTAATTATGCAGTTTTTGCCTTGATAAAATTGGAATTTGGGTAAATAGGTCATTGGTAATTAGTTATTGGTAATAAAAAGATTCATTCGATCTTTATGAACAGATGTTAATTAGCTAAGAATAAGCCTGAAAGGCTTAAATATTTTAGCACAGGGCAACGCCCTGTGTTATTATAACGAATTAATTTAAGCCCTGAAAGGGCGTAATAATACACCCGTTCAAGGCTCAAATCAATAGTGCATTGTTCCGATAACTTAGTAAGTTTATCAATTCCGAAAAAACGGAACAGGCATTGCTAAGTTTTGATGCCATAACCGTAGAACTTTTGATTATTGGGTGTTGGGTGTTGACTTTTGAGCATTTGATAAGGGCATTTTGATATATAAAAATAAACCATTTAGGGCGTTGGCATTTATGATTATTTTTACCCCTTTAACTTTATGGATTGCATTAAAAAACCCTGTTTCTGATTGTGGTTGCTTTGGCGATGCGATTGTGCTGACAAATTGGGAAACTTTCTGGAAAAATATTGTTTTGTTGGCCCTTGCAATTTTGTTGGTATTTAAAGCAAAAGAAACAGATTCTTTCTTTAAAACAAATATTGCTTACTGGGTTTTAGCTTTTGGGTTTTTATCTATAATGTTTTTTCAATGGTATAATTATAGCCATTTACCTATAATTGATTTTAGGCCATATTCGGTTGGCACATACATCCCTGATAAAATGATAATACCAGAAGGTGCTAAACAAGATTCTATAATAACTTTTCTTTATTATGAAAAAAATGGCGAAACAAAAGAATTTACAGAAGATAATTTCCCTTGGGAAGATACCACTTGGGTTTGGAAAGATACAAAATCAAAAGTAGTAGAAAAAGGTTATTTACCACCAATACATGATTTCGATATTTATTCATTTAATTTAAAACGTACAGGTGGCGAAGCAGCCGTAAATATCACAGACCAAATGTTGGCCGATACAAATTACAGCTTGTTGCTTATTTCTGAAGATTTAAGGACAGCACCTTTTAAACCATTTAAAGAACTGACAAATTTAATGAACTACTGCCAGGTACATAAATATAAGAAATATTTTATTACAGCATCGGTAGCAACCGATATTTTAGAAATACATTCGAAATTACCATACTTAATTGATTTTTATACTGCCGATGGAATTACTTTAAAAACCATAGTACGGTCTAACCCGGGATTGGTTTTAATAAAACAAGGAAAAATTCTGGCCAAATGGCATAATAATGATTTTCCAACAATTAAAAAATTTAAGGAAACAATAGGGAAACAATAGTGATATAATGCTTGTATTTTATGTCAATAGTCTGTATCGTTCTGGTTTAGGTTGTCAGGGATAATAATTAGCCGTAGCATTTCCCGTCCTTCAACGGGAAATGCCGCCGCTAATTATAAAAAATATGTTAAAAACACAGAATACCTAAACCAGAGCCGTCTGTATTTGTAATACTTTAGTTATCAGAAGTTTACAGAAATATGTCTTATTGTTTTAAAGTGCTGATTGTTAGTTGGTTAATCTAAAATATTCAATCTTTAATCTAAAATTTAACAAAGTGTTGAAGTTTATTTAACATTTTTACTATTTTTAGAAAAATTTTGTTGATAATTATTATTTCTATCAAATCCACGAATTTGTGTTTTATTGATATTGTTATTAACAATTTCGAAATAAAAAAATATGGTTAAAAAAAAATTTGATATAGATCCGCATTTTGTAATTGCCATTGAAATGATTTATGATAATTTAATTTCAAATGGGATAAACATTGTTTATATAGGCAAATTTAACCATAATGTTATAAAAATGTTTAGTTCAATGGCCGAAGAAGATATGGAAGACAGCACCCTTGATAGGATTACCAAAAAAAGGGTTTATCATGCCATAGTCGAAACCCTTCAAAATATGGCAAGGCATTCTGATGAAATTGCCGCTAAAAATAATGTTGGGCGCGGTTTGTTCATGATTGGTAAAAAAAGGGATAAATATTTTATTATAACTTCAAACAGGATCAAAAAAAGCCAAATAGTAAAAGTAGAAGAGTCTCTACGGCAAATAAACAAAGCCAGCCTTAAAGAACTTAACAAAATGCATTTTGAGCAGCTAAAAGATGGTAAAATTTCAGAAAAAGGTGGTGCAGGTCTAGGTTTAATTGACATAGCCCGAAAAACAAGCAAGAAAATACTCTACAATTTCGTTTCAATTAATAAACATTATAGCTATTTTTTAATGAAAGTAGTTATTGACAAACGAAGAGTCAAGTAAAATTTATTACCCAGCGCTTATAAACCAAAATAGAATCCCGTACAGAAAAAATAGAGGTTTGTTACATCAATATTTTAAATTTAATAATATTTTGGCAAGAAAAATGCATATACATTGTAAAGTATTACATAAAGTATGTACATTAAAGCTAAAAAAATTAGATAATATAAATTAAATAATCTATGAACAAGCCGGAATTTTATCCCTACGTTTTATTACCGGAGGAAATTGAGAAGATAAAGATTGAAGGTATACCAGTGCCTGAAATCAAGGAATTACCTAGTTTTCCGATAAAACCAAAAAAAAGGTTTCTTGGAACCATAATATTAGGTATTTCCATTATAATCATAATAGTTTTAAGCTCTACCAAAATACTTGATTACTCTTATAAAAATGGGGTAATTGCTTTTATGCTTTTAATTGCGATTGTTTCGCTTACTGCCACTGTTTTTGAGATTTTACAAAATGGGAAATTGAAAAAGGTTTACAAAAGTGCCAAAAAAAAATATGACGAGTTAAAGATAGAACGTGAAACATTAATAGAAAAACGAAGCAAGGCAGTTGACGACAATAATAACCCATCGGCCATAGAATCGTACAGGCACGATTCTATTAGTAAGTATTTTAGGTACAGTTATAACAAAATACAGGCAGTTAAGAAAGAGCAATCAATTGTACAAAAACGTTTTGTTGTATTTTTGGAACAATATTTCGAAGGGAAAATTCTTGAGAACGTACGTATTACACATGATTCTAAAAATATTGAATATTCTCCAAACTTTGTTATTAAGTTAGATAATCCCAAGGTAAACATTGCCATTGATATTGAAGAACCATACCTTTTTGAAGGCAGCAAAATAGTTATCAAAAAAAATAAATCGGATCAACAATTTGCCAAAAGATACCAGGTTACTAATGAATTAAGATGGATATCTGTTGTATTTAACGAAGAGCAAATAGTATCTAACCCTACCGGGGCTTGTAAACTAATTGCACATACTATTGATGAAATTTCACTTAAATCAAAATTTTCAGGAAATTTTAAAACTATTGAAAAACTAAAACGAATTGAAATTCCTGGTCAACGCGAGTTAAGTGGTTTTATCAGAAGTAAATACAGAGAAAAATATTTATTAGAAGCTGGTTTAATCGATAAAAAAACTTATGATTCTTATAAATATGAAGTTCCGGGACAAAAATCGAAGCCCTCTAAGGAAAAAGATGAAAAGCAGGCTGTGCTAACTAATATTAAGATTGAAAGTGAACAAAAACCTGAGACAAATCTGGAAGACAAACAAAAGAAAGTTATAACTGACAAAAAAATAGAGATAATTAAAGACGATAAACATAAAAAACTGGCAAACTGGGAAAAAGAGGAAACCGATAAAGATGACAAGCAAAAGAAGGTTCCGACTGAGAAAAAAGAAGAAACTGATAAAGATGACAAGCAAAAAAAACTAATAACTGAGAAAAAAGAAGAGACAGGTAAACGTAAGAAAGTAGAAAAATTGAAGACAAAGAAAGAAGAAAAAGAAAAGAATTTGATAATTGACAAGAACATTGAAGAGAGAAAAAAACCAATAGAGATACAAGAACAGTTACAAATTGTTATGAGGGTAACTGAAAAAGTAAAAAGACAAAAACTAGAGAAAGAAAAGCTTGATAAAGAAAAGGAAAAAACTGATGATAAAAATCTGTTAAAGAAAAAAGAGGAAGAACAAAAAGACCTACCAAAAACAAAGTTGGAGACAACCAAAGAAACAGACAAAAATGCTCTTTCGGATAAAAAGGGACGGCTAAAAAAAGAGGCTGAAATATTAAATAAGTTGTATTCTTCAACCAGTAATGTAGATGAAAACAAAGGTGAAACGAAAAAAGATAAACTAGAAAAAGAACGTTTAGAAAAAGAGAACAAGGAAAAGGAACGTCTTGAAAAAGATAAGCTGGAGAAGGAACGTCTTGAAAAAGATAAGCTGGAGAAAGAACGTCTTGAAAAAGATAAGCTGGAGAAAGAACGTTTAGAAAAAGAAAAACTAGAAAAAGAGCGTTTAGAAAAAGATAAGCTGGAGAAGGAACGTCTTGAAAAAGATAAGCTGGAGAAAGAACGTTTAGAAAAAGAAAAACTAGAAAAAGAGCGTTTAGAAAAAGATAAGCTGGAGAAAGAACGTTTAGAAAAAGAAAAACTGGAGAAAGAGCGTATAGAAAAAGAGAACAAGGAAAAGGAACGCCTTGAAAAAGAAAAAGTTGAAACCAACAAAAATGGAAATTTGATGGACAAAAATGAAAAGCTGATGGAAGAAAATAAAAACCTGATGGAAGATTTGGTTTTAACAAAAGATTGGGACAAGCTATTACAAAAATGCAACCAGCTTATTAATAAATTCCCATATTGGGATTGGCCTTATTATAGGCGTAGCACTGTTTTTGGGAATCAAGGCAGATTTGATAAAGTAGTAAGCGATTGCAATAAAGCATTAGCTCTAAACCCAACATTATCAGAAGCATACTATAATCGTGGAACTGCCAAATTTTTTAAAGAAGAGTATAAAGATGCTGTTTATGATTATAAAAAATGTATTGAACTTAAATACAACAACCCAATGGATGTACATTTTAATATGGGCTTATGTTATCAGTATTTAGAGTTGCACAAACAAGCATATGCCGAATTTGTTAAAGCGCAAGAGATGGGCAGCAATAAAGCCACTTCAGTTATTAGCCAACAATATTCCGAAAAACAGCCTTAACAGTTACCCAAATCAAAACTTTGTTAAACTCTGGCAAACTCATAGTTTCAGAACTCACAAAAATTAAAGATTTATGATTTTAAATCGCAAACAGTCGTTAATATTGGGGGTAAATTGCTAAATTGTTATAATAAACGACATATTTTTATGCGGAACATATCCGTACTACCGCTCAAGCGGTAGTACGGGTGTATACTTTCCATATTTAGTTAAGACGTTTATTATAAACTGTTACATCGTTGTTATTTAACAATTTAGCAATATTCTCAGTAAATTTCCACATACTTCCAACTTAGGTCTTCTAATTTCACACCCTAATAATATTATATTTAGCCTAAAAAAAGCAGCAGGCTTGTAAGCCGGGTCCTGTATCCTGGTATAAACCAGAATTTCTATCATTTATCTAAGCCTATGATCGCTCATTTGCTTTATCGATCTACCCCTTCTGGCCGTTTAAAAACAATCAAACGAGCAACTTGATATACAATTAAAGACAAGCTTCAAAGTAAAACCAGAATATATTTGATCTTTCAACCCATATGATGTACGGCTACCCGGGTTGCCCCGCATACCGGTGAGCTCTTACCTCACCTTTTCACCCTTATCTCGCCAAAAGGCGGACGGTTATTTTCTGTTACATTACAATCCTCTCACGAAAATCTTCCCGTTAAGAAGTATGGTACTCTATGTTGCCCGGACTTTCCTCTTTTTCAAAAAAATGAAACAGCGATAGAACGGCCTGCTGCGGCTGCAAATGTAACAAATTATTTTTATATACCCTTTATTTTTTAGGGATACTTTATTTAAGTAGGGCAATACAAACTTAATGCATTGTTAGCCCCAAAGCCTGTAAAATTACTATTTAAATCATTTTCTAGTTGTTAGGCTTTTAGCTTTTTTTTTTAACTTTACGGGCAAAATACAAAAACACTACATTTTAAATAGGGCAATTGCATGTAAATTTTTAATTTACATTTACCCTTAATGCAATTTTATAGTCGTAATAAACAGTCGTTTAATGACTACCCATATTCAAAATATTTATAAAGAACCAATGTAAAATGAATGCAAAGAGAATAAAATACTTTTTTATAACGCAATAAAAGAAATTCTGAAATTACGGCCTGATTTGCCAATAATTTCACAAACAGCTAATGCTTTGAGCGAAGATAGGGGAAAATCAATAAGTGCAGGTTGTATAGATTATATCTCAAAACCAATAACTGAAAAAACTTTAATGAAAAAACCCTATAAACACCTCATAATTCCATAAAAAATACTACTTTGCAAGTTGAAATAATAATCCTTTAGGAATAAATATTATGAATATATACAGACCCAAATTAAATTTCATCCAAACCAATTTTTTAATACTAATTTCAGTTTTGCTGATTTTATTTTCTGGGTGTACCGAAAAAGAAAAACCATTTCTTATGGTATATTGCGGCAGCGGCCTTAAAGAACAAATGAAAATTATTAAACTTGAGTTTGAAAAAAAACATGATATTCAAATAAAGGTAATTGATTCTGGTATTTCAAATCTTATAGAAGCAATATATGAATCTAAAAAAGGGGACCTGATTGTATATATATCAACATCTGACAAACCAAAACTACCGGATGTTGAACAAAACACACATCGTATAGGTTCAAGAAAACTAGTAATGGTAACCAATAAAAAAAATACAAAAAACATTAGATCATTTAACGATTTGTATAAAGATAGCATCAGGATAGCAATAGGGGATCCTACAAGGACAATTGTAGGCAAGTTCTTTAAAAAAATAGTTGAAAAATCTAAGTTTGAAAACGAACTTAATAATAATATTGCGTTCATGACTAATACGGCAGCTAAAATGATGAGTTTGGTTGAAAAAAACAAAGCCGATGTTGCAATAATAATTGAGGATGTTATTCCATGCGACAAATATAAAAATTTTGTAGTTGTTAAATTTCCTGAAAAAATAAATGTAGATTTGGGGATATATATATCTGAGCTTTCAATATCAAAAAATAAAAAAAATGCCCGGTTGTTTTCAGATTTTGTAAAAAAAGAAGGAAAAAAGATACTTAAAAAGTGGAGGGAAAAATAAAATGAAGATAAAGTATAAACTTTGGCTAATTTACGTACTGTTTTTTATTGTAATAGCATCTATTGCGTGGGTTAATTTTTATAAACAAAAAAATGAGGCAGATACATTTGCAAATTTTGCCGATAACATTATCCCTGGGATAAACTCTGCAAATAAAATTGAAATAGAACTGTTAAAAATTAAACAATACTCCAAAGAATATGCCAATACATTAAACAATGAATATGCAAAAAAAACAAAAAAAGCATTACATAATATAATTAAACATGCTTTGTTGTATAAAGTATATAATATTGAATATCAGCAGCTAAAAAAATTTGAAAATATTGATAATATAATTAAGGCTTTTGAAAACTATACAATAGAATATCTTATTTTAGTAGAAAAAGGGGCAGCTAAAGAAGAATTAAACATTGTAGAAATAAAACTACATAGGGAATATAAAAAATTTGAACTTTTAATTCAACCTTCAATTGAAGAAAATATTAAAGAAATTCAAACAAATGCAAAAATCCTTAAACAAAATGAATATAGGATATTTTATTTTGCCATGGGGGTAACTTTATTTGGCTTTCTTGTTATGAGCCTCCTAAATTTTACTATTACCAAATCTATAACCGGTTCAATAAGTAAGTTATCAACATATATGAAAATTGTGGGTAAAGGCAATTTTAATACCCAAATTGATCCTAAACTTAGACAATCAAAAGACGAAATTGGTGTTTTTGCCCTGGCTTTTAATAATATGGTAATAAACCTAAACAAGATAACGGCTTCGCGAAACGAATTGGAAAAAGAAATTTCACATAGAAAAAAAGCCGAAAAAGAAATCAAAAAGCTTTCAATAGCTGTAGAACAAAGCGCTAATACAATAGTAATTACCGATACTGACGGAAATATTGAATATGTTAACCCGAAATTTACTGAACTAACCGGATATACAGCGAACGAAGTATTGGGCCAAAACCCACGGGTTTTAAATGCAGGAGTACAAACAAAAGAGTATTACAGTGAGATGTGGCAAACGATAGAGGCCGGAAAAATTTGGACAGGTGAATTTTGCAATAAAACTAAGCAATGTAACCTATTTTGGGAACAAGTTACAATTACTCCATTAACAAATGAAGCAGGAAAGATTATAAATTACCTTGCAATAAAAGAAGATATTACTGAAAGGCGAAAAGCGGAACAAGATGCGAAAAAAGAACATGAACGTTTTAAAAACATAATGGACATTAACCCATCAGGCATATATATTGTTGACAAAAAACATAATATAGAATACATTAACCCTGTTCTTGAAAAAGAATTTGGCCAAATTAAAGGAAGAAAATGCCACGATTATTTTCATGGTTTATCAGAAGAGTGCAGTTGGTGTAAAAATAAACAAATATTCGCAGGCAAATCTGTAAAATGGGAGTGGTTTTCTGAAAAAAACAACAAACACTACGAGCTTTTTGATGCACCTATAAAAAACCCCAATGGGAGCATATCTAAATTTGAATTATTTTTCGATATCACCGACAGGAAAAATGCCGAAAAAAGATTACAAAACCAAAACAAAGAATATGTAGCCTTAAACGAAGAATACAAAACAATAAACGACGAACTTATAGTCGCAAAACAAAAAGCCGAAGAAAGCGACAAACTAAAAACAGAGTTCATACACAATATGAGCCACGAAATAAGGACACCGATGAACGGGATTTTAGGCTTTTCAGGTTTTCTTAGCAATGACGATTTATCTGTGGCTAACAGGAAATTATACATAAATATTATCCAAAACAGTGGAAAACAATTAATGAACATTATTGACGATATTATAGAAATATCGCAACTTGGAACAAAACAAGTAAAAGTAATTGAAAAAGAAGTCTGTTTAAATGATTTACTGCTTGATCTGTTTTCAATTTTTGATATAAAAGCAAAAGAAAAAAAAGTGCCCTTATATCTGAAAAAAGGGCTCACCGACAAAAAAAGCTCAATACTGACAGATGAAACTAAATTGAACAAAATTTTAAGCAACTTGCTTGAAAATGCCCTGAAATTTACAAATACAGGATTTATTGAATTTGGTTATATTTTGGTAGAGACACGCCTAGGCGTGTCTCTACAATTATACGTAAAAGATACCGGCGTAGGTATTGGCCTAGAAAGCCATAAAACAATATTTGGCCGATTTTCGCAAGAAGAAAAAGATTTGTCGAAAAAAGTGGGTGGCCTAGGTTTAGGGTTATCAATAGCCAAAGAAAACGCAGAATTGTTAAATGGGGAAATTACGCTTCAATCAGAAAAAGGGGTGGGGACAATTTTTTATATTACAATACCTTATAAACCGATATTTTTAGGGCAGGAAAAAAATGGGGATCAAAAAGTATTAATCGAAAAACATGTGCAAACGCTAGCAGATCCTGAAACAAGTCACACAGAAGTAAAACATAAAAATGCCGCAAACCAACGGGGCAAATATTTTACAGTTTTAATTACAGAAGACGAAGAGGTTAACTATTTGTATATAAACATGATATTGGAGTTTTCTGATTTGGATTTAATAACCCTACATGCAAAAAATGGAAAAGAAGCAGTTGAAATGTGCAAAGAAAACAATGAAATAGATTTTGTGCTGATGGATTTAAAAATGCCTGTAATGAATGGTTTTAAAGCTACAAGCTTAATAAAAGAATTTATGCCCGGTTTACCAATAATTGCCCAAACTGCATATTCGGCAAAAGAAGACATGAAAAAAGCGGAATTAGCAGGTTGCGACGATTTTATTTCGAAACCAATGAGCGAAGAAAGCTTAATTGCAATGGTGAAAAAACATTTGAAAATATGATGTAGGCAGTAGGCAGCAGTTCTGTGCAAAAACTGCCAACTGAAAACTGAGGACTGTTTACTTTTTGAAACAATAAAATAATTAAAATGTAAAAAACACCGATTATAAGGATGTACACTTAATTAGCCTCTGTCCATAAAGCCGGTATTTTTTTATTTAAGCCCAAAGAGGGCGATAAGCATTAGCCATGTGCGTAGCGCAGGGGGGTGTGAATCAGTATATTGAAATAGCCCTGAATGGGCGTAAGATAAATGTTGACGCTGATGGAACCAAAACAAAAAATAAAAGCAGAAGCTAACCAGCTTATTTCGGTTTCGGTAAACAATAAATGAGTCCAGTCTAAAAAGCCTTAATACGATATTTTCAGCAACTTATTACCCCAACCCTAAAGGGCGAAGTCGCTGAAAATCAGGACGCCCTTTAGGGTTTAGACTAGGCTCATAAATATTATAAAACAGGTAAAGTCCCTTTAATTGACGCAAGCGGTAAAACCTTGGGCGAAATAGTTATCCTTAAAGACAGATACAAACAGCACAAAGCCATACGGAATTTGTTGTTGTTCCTTATAATAACAAGTTTAGTTGTTGCATTTATTTTAATATTGTTTTTTTGGAAATATATTTCAAATATCGAAAAAAATATTAATACAATGTTGATTATACAAAAATAACCCACCCCGATGATTTAGAAAGAAACCTAGAAAGGATAGAATTAC
>NBLH01000064.1 GCA_002084525.1 Bacteroidetes bacterium 4572_117
GGAAAACTTGATTTAATAACCGAGTTGGCACATTTAACCGGCTTAAGCCCTTTATTTGGCCGGGCAATGTACTATAATGGTGGTGAATATGGTGTTGGGATACTCTCTGCCTTTTCATTTATTCAGACAAAACGTAAGCTTTTGCCATATTCAAAAAATCATGAACCCAGGGCTGCATTGGAAGTATTAATTGAATTGTCGGGTGATACAATTAGGTTTGTTGCCACACATCTTGACCATACAAAAATACCAAAGGATAGGATTAATCAATGTTTGGAAATTAATAAATTATATAAAAAAAATGATTATCCATCAATTCTTATCGGAGACTTAAATGCCGAAGCAGATTCAAAGGAAATTAATTTATTAAAAACAATTTGGACCGATGCAGCAGGTAATAATATGCAAGCTACTTACCCATCAAATAATCCAAAAAAAAGAATTGATTATATAATGTTTAAGCCTGAAAGTAAATGGGAAATACTGGAATATAAAATCATACAAGACAAAGTAGCCTCTGATCATTGTGCAGTTTTTGCAATACTTGAATTACAAGTAAAATAATACTCATATCTAATATTTTAATTATGAATAAGATAATACCATTGCTCTTTTTGTTTGTTTATTACAACCCTTTAATATCTCAACAAATACCTGATTGGGAAAATCCTAAAATAATTCAGCAGAATAAAGAATTAGCACATGCAACATTTATCCCTTTCGGATCGGTAAAATCTGCTTTATATAAAGATAAAAAGGAGTCGGTTTATTATCAAAGCTTAAATGGAAGCAGGAAATTCAATTGGGTAAAGAAACCTTCTGATAGACCACTGGACTTTTTCAAAGACTCATATAATGTAGAAAATTGGAAAAACATACCTGTTCCGTCAAACTGGGAAATTCAAGGATATGGTATCCCAATTTATGTAAATATCCCATACGAATGGACAAAAAAACCAAATCCACCAATAATTAGGACATGATTATAACCCTGTTGGATCATATAAAACTTTTTTTACTATACCCAAAAATTGGAAAAACAGACAGGTATTTATTCATTTTGGTGCGGTAAAATCTGCAATGTATTTATGGATTAATGGCAAAAAAGTGGGTTATGGCCAGGCCGTGAATTAACTTTTGGAGGGCACCAACCGACAACGACTTTGGAAATAAAATGCACGAAAAAAGTAAAATATGGAAAAATGAAGGAAGCAACAAAATACTAAAAAAGCTTGATGTTAAGAATGTAAACAGTTCTAAATCAGTAATTACCTTTGATTACGAGCTTAGTAACACGAAGTCGAAACTTACAACAAGTTATACCATATACGGAAATGGCGAAATTCAAATAGAAAATAATTTTACACCGGGAGATAAGCTTCCTGAATTGCCAAGATTTGGAGCCTTAATGCGTTTGCCAAAAAGATTTGAACAAATTTCGTGGCTCGGTCGTGGCCCATTTGAAAACTATGAAGACCGCAAAACTGCCGCTTTTGTAGATGTTTATAAGAGCACAGTTACTGAGCTTTATTACCCTTATATCAGCCCCCAGGAGAATGGCTATCGTACCGATGTGCGTTGGCTGGGTATTGCAGATAATGAAGGGAACGGGCTGTTTTTTGGTGCTTATCCTGTTTTTGGTTTTTCTGCCTTGCATTATACCATGGAAGATTTATCGCAAGAAAGTAGGGGGGGCAAGCATACTATAGATTTAACAAAACAGGAATTCACAGAATTAATGATTGATTACAAGCAACGGGGCGTAGGTGGTGATGATTCATGATGGTCAAAGCCGCACAGTCAATACTCTCTTTATCCTAAAAAATATTCCTATAAATTTCGGGTTATCCCTTTTGCAAATAATGAAAACCCTGTGGATTTGAGCAAAGCTATTTTTGACTGATATTTCTGCTGATATTAATTTTACATACATACGGAGATTAATTTTTATCAAAAAAAATCCTACTAATTGTTAAAGCTAAATAATTATCATTAATTTTACACGTTAAAATGAACATAAAATAAAAAAATTGAAAAAATTATTATTATTCATAGTATTTATATTGTTTTTATTGCCACCTGTTGTAAAGGCACAATTTTACAATGGGCACAAAATGACTTTTGGGAAAAACAGGGTGCAATATAATGATTTGTATTGGGAGTATTATCGTTTTAAACGATACGATACTTATTTTTATCTGGGGGGAAAAAATTTGGCCCGTTATACCTCAAAAGTAATCGATAAGGAATTAAAATATTTTGAAGATTTTTTTAGCCATAACCTAAGCAAGCGTATTATTTTCCTTATTTACAATAAACATTCAGAATTTAAACAAGGTAACATAGGTTTGGTTTCGGGTAACAACGCAACTAACATCGGCGGCACAACACAAATTATCGATAATAAGGTTTTTATATTTTACGAAGGCGACCATCAAAAATTTGTAAAGCAAATACGGGCGGCACTGGCCGAAGTTTTGATAGTTGACTTACTCTACGGGGGAAACTTTAGGCAAAAAGTATCTTCATCGACGCTTTTAAACCTGCCCGATTGGTTTTACCTTGGTTTGATTTCGTATTTATCGGAAGATTGGAGTGTTGAACAGGATAACTTAACCAAGGATTTACTGGAACGCGGCAAATTGGAAAAAATTAACCATTTGACTGATTATGACGCAATTGTGGCTGGTCACGCAATTTGGGCTTTTATTGTAAAGTACTATGGCGAAGCTGTAATATCCAATATTATTTATCTTACCAGGGTAAACAAAAACCCCGAAAGTGGTTTTATGTACGTGCTTGGTGCCGACATGAAATCGATGAGTTATATGTGGGTTGACTACTATAAAAAAAGATATGAAGAAGATAGTGTAGGTATTAATGAACCCCAAAAAGAGAAAATTGTATTCAAACCTAAAAAGAAGAGGGTTTATCAACACCTTATGTTTAGTCCCGACAAACAATACATGGCTTTTACGACAAATTATTCGGGAAAGAGGAAAATTTGGATTTACGATACAGAAACAGGGAAAAAGAAAAGGATAATCCGTTTGGAACACCGCTTGCAACAATTAGTCGATTATTCATACCCAATACTGGCATGGCACCCATCGGGCAAAATACTTGCCTTTATTGCAGAAGAAAAAGGACGGATTGTTATGAGTTTTTATGTGCTGGAAACAGGTGAATTAATAAGGCGGAACATGCCATATTATGATAAAATACTACAGTTTTCGTACTCTGACAATGGAATGGATATGGTTTTTTCGGCCGTAATGAATGGCCAGACTGATATTTTTGTTTATAATTTATCGGCTGGCACAAGTAAAAGGGTAACAAACGATGTAGCCGATGATTTATTTCCAAGTTTTATTGAAAAATCAAGCAAAATTGTTTTCGCCTCAAATCGGTTAAACGACACTATCAAAATAGACAAAACCATTAAACCTAAAATATCACCAACTTTTGATTTGTATATTTACGATAATGAAAACAAATCGACAGTATTAAAAAATGTAACAAGCACCCCATTAACAAACGAAATATCGCCTTTGGGGATAAAAAGCAACACATATTCTTATTTAGGTGATAAAAATGGTATTTTTAACAGATACCTGGCCACTTTTGATAGTACTATAAGTTATATTGATACAGCAACACATTACCGGCATTATTCAACACAATATGCACAGACCAACCGAATACGTAATATCAGTTCGTATGATATTGGTCAGGGGGAAAATTCATCGTCGGAAATTATGTTTTATTATGGCCAGGATAAAATATACAAGTATGAAAACGAACAAGGTAATGACAGAAATGCACTTAAAGAAACAGTTTACAGAAAGGACAAAAACAAATGGTACCATAAACAAGATAGTTTAAAGCTGTTGGAACAGCAAAAACTTATCAGGAAACGTGAAATAAGGGATAGTTTAGCTAGGAACAATGCAATTCCACATCCTGACAGCATGTTGGTAGACGTTAATTATTATGTTTTTGAAAAAGATAAAGAATATCCATATCATATTGTTTATGAGACGGATAGCCTTGATTCGAATGCTAAAAAAGATACTGTTGCCTGGCCAGAGCAAAAAATCTACCTTACTTCTTTTTATCCAAACCAAATGCTTTCTCAAGTAGATTTTGGGTTTTTGAACGATACTTATCAGGCTTTTGTATTTGGATCGTACTATTTTAACCCCGGGTTTAATATTTTCACTAAAATAGGTGTAAACGATCTTTTTGAAGATTACCGTTTAACAGCCGGCTTCCGTTTTGCCGGCGATTTTAATAGCTTTGAGTATTTGGTCAGCGTAGAAAATTTAAAAAAAAGATGGGATAAACAATACATATACCACAGATTATCGGGACGAAACACAACATACGGAAGCACACCATATAAAATGAACACTGATGAGCTTAAATATCGCTTATCTTATCCGTTTAGCCAGATTGCATCAATACGTGCCACGGCAAGCTTGAGGTCTGATAGGTTTACATACCTCTCGTTGGTATACTCACGAAACAGTTTGCTTGAAGATGATATTTATCGTTTTTTGGCGGGTGTAAAACTTGAATATATATTTGACAATACAATTGAACGGGGTATTAATTTATACAATGGTTTGAGGTTTAAAATTTTTGGTGAATATTATCAGGGTATTGTACCAGAAACGCAAAACACATATATTTTTGGCCTCGATTTCCGTTTTTATCAACCAATATACCGGAACCTTATTTTTGCCGGACGAATTGCTTCAAGTGCATCATTTGGGACAGGAAAACTCCTTTATTATTTGGGTAGTGTCGATAACTGGACAAATTTTTCGACGGATATCCCTACATTTGATCAATCTGTGTTGTATGACGAAACAGAAAATTATATTTTTCAAGCAGTTGCGACAGATATGCGGGGTTTTGTGCAAAATGCGCGTAATGGAACTAAATTTGTACTTGCAAATGCTGAAATAAGATGGCCGGTGGTCAAATTTTTAGTAAACCGTACATTAAATTCTTCTTTTTTAAACAATTTCCAGCTTGTTGGTTTTACTGATGTTGGAAGCGCATGGTCAGGGATGCACCCATGGGAAGCTAACAATGCTTACAATAAAGAAATTAAAGGTGAATATCCTGTAAAGATAATAATTAACAAAAACCGTTCGCCATTTATTTTTGGTTATGGTTTTGGCTTACGATCTAAAGTTTTGGGTTATTTTGTACGTGTAGATTGGGCTTGGGGCGTAGATGCCAATGTTATTTTACCAAGGGTGTTCTATTTCTCGCTAAGTCTTGATTTTTAGTAGTAATGGTGGATATGGATGATATTCTGGTTTTGTTGGTGATTGGGTTGGTTGCCGGTTTTTTAAGTGGTAGCATGGGTATCGGTGGTGGTGTCGTTATTGTCCCTTCGCTTATTTTTTTTATGGGTTTTTCTTTGCATCAGGGCCAGGGTACAAGTTTGGCATTTATGTCAATGCCGATAATGTTAGTTGCGGCTTCAAATTTTTATAAAGAAGGCTTTGTTAATGTTAAAGCCACTTTTTTACTTGTAATACCTTTTATTATAGGTGGTTATTTGGGGTCAAAGTTTTCAATAATGATGCCTGAAAGAATTATGCGCATAATATTTGGTGTTTTCATGATAATTATAGCCCTAAAAATGATTTTTACAAAATAAAATTATCTCGCAATAAATATTTTATAATTTAACTATTTAGCTTTGTTTAAACTTGTAAAATTTAGTTTTTCACATATTATTGTTTCAATTCTTTTATCTGTTATTCTTTTTTCTTGTGGTAGCAATTATCAAGAGGTTGTTAATGTGCCTATTGACGATACGGACTTTGTTGAAGTGAAAAACACATTAACAGAAGATGAAAAGATTTATGAGGATGACGAAAAAGAAGAAGTATTTGTTATAGAGAATAAGACTGTGGTGTTTTTTGTTTTAAGTAAAAAAGAGTTAAGACAATTAAACCGGGAGTTAGGTGATAGTTACCGTTATGAAACGGACTATTTGTTCAATAATTTTAATCGGCAGTCAAAGAATTTTAAAAAAATTTTAGCAAAACATGATATTAAATCCGACTTAATCCACAATAAAAGCTTCCTTATTAAATTAAAAAACGGCAAAACAGTTAGTTTTAACCGGGTAAGGGAAGATCAGATTATGGGTGAGATTATTTCGGATGGTATACAAGAACCATTAATCCAATTTGGGATGTATACGAACAAAGAGCTGTTAGAAATGCTTAACAACTATTTTAAAATAGAAAATGATACTATTGAAGACGAAAATGATACTATTAAAAATGAAAGCGATACTTTGCAACTCCCGGTTGAAGAAAAAATGAATGTCGATACAGCTGTTGTTAAAATTGAATAAATTTATTTCTTTGGTATAATAATGTTTTTTCTTATAATGGATGTTTAGAATAAATCAAAAAAGTTTAATTTTTAATCCACTTTCCGCTTTCCAGCATTTTGTTTTTATAAATGTATTTGTAAATGTAAATTCCTTTCTGTAATATTAAAGTATTTATGCTTGTATTTATATCAGTAATTTGCTTTTGCAAAATCTGTTTACCCGAAATATCATACAAATAAAATATTCCGCCTACACTTTGTTTTGCAGTACGAATTTTTAATTCAGAAGTTCCGGGGTTAGGGTACAAAATAAGCTCACTGACATTAATTGTAGGTTCATCTTCAACTGAAGCAATAATATTACCATGAAAATCTACTTTAAGGATATGGATATCGTCTTGGTATTCAGGTTTATCAGGATTATACCTTGCTGAAATAATGATACAGCCATTATCGTTGGTAGTTTGTACGCTATAAACTATATAATAGGCATCGCCACCGTAAAACTTCTCCCAAATAACATTTAAGTCCCTATCTAATTTTGTGAGTATGATTTTCGATTTTGTATTTGGAAAAGAGGAGAACACAAAGCCTTGTGTACCTACAACATATATTGAAGAACTATCAGCAACATAATCAAAATTAAAGAAAAACCCGGGAAAATCGGTAGTGTCCGGTTTACCAATATAGGTGCTGTTAATCAAATTCCCTAAAGTATCAAGTATCATTATGGCAATATCATTATCCTGCGCATTAATATCTTTTGTGGTTTTTTTAGACCAATCCAAGGTTTTTGTTCCACTTAGTATAAAGCTTGTATCTGTAAACCATTTTATAGTGCCTGCATTATGTACACGTTTGGGGATATTTATATGAGATTGTAAATTAAAATTCTTATCTAAATTCAGTACACGTCCACTTAGCCCGTCTGTTGATTTAGGAAAACGCCTGGTTATAACAAAATATCCTGAATGGTCTTTTTTTTCAATTATATCAAAAATTGGATCGCCACTAATAGTTTCCGTGTCAATAAGATATTTTTCCCTGATAAATGCCCCGGTCTCAGAAATCTCAAGCAATACAGGGAAGATTCCATAGGTTTCGGGTTTTGATGAACGTACCGAACCAAAAATTATATAATTGTTATCACTGTTTTTAAAAGCAAAGCCCCCGGGCATTTTTCTATTAATTGGTATACTATAGTAATGCTTTTTTAAAATATTAAATTCTTTGTCAAATTCAAAAAAAGCATATTTATCTGTATATCCTGTATCTATGTTGCCTACTGCACCAAAAACATGGTAGCCCCCTTTATTGTTTTCAAGTATATCGTACAAACCAATTAGCGTATCATCAAGCGTAATGTTTTTTTCACGCTCTATTTCCCCTTTGGTATTTATTTCTGCAATGTATCCATTTATTTCAGTTGGTTGATAATAATCGTTATACTTAGTACCCACCAAAATAAAGTTCCCTTCAGAATTTTGAATCATACGTAGAGAAGCATCTTCATTAAGTGTGGAAATTGATAATTCAAATGCATTTTGGGCTGTTATGGTAAATTGTAATAACAAAAAAGTAGTTATTGCAATGATAAGTATTGTTTTTTGCATATCTCTAAAGTTAAAAACGAAAGTTTATCTAAACTAAAATAAACCTTCGTTTTTATTAAATAAATTAAAAAATTCAAATTTAATTATAATGCCAAATTCCATAGGAAATAGAAGCACGGTGCATGTGAGGGTATGGACTCGGACTAAGAATTATTTCACCTCCTACCTCGTAGGCAATAATCATTTTATCCTGTGGGGTATTATTATTTGCTAAAGCGAAAAGTTGGTCAGACCAGTGTTCCATTTCTTCCGGGGATAAACATGCATCTGTAGAACTATTTAAAACAGCATACCATAAATAATCAGGATAATCACCACCCCAAAACTCTTGTGTCTCAACATCTGTTAAATATCCCGGTTCTAAATATGGGATCCTATAGCTTGCTTGCTGGGCAATTAGTATACCGGCATCAATTTCAATACCCTGTCTTTCATAAATATCACATTTTCCTGCTCCCCACATTGGGTGCCAGTAATCTGTGTCGTTAAATGGTATTGGGCGAGGATACCAAACTATACGGATAATTAATTTGAAATTTTCTGAATTGGTTTTTGTGTTATTCTTAACAATGGAAACATCTGCCAGTTGAATTTTTTTGTTCTCATCCGGTATTTGCCCTAAAATTGTGTTCATGCCATTGCTTAAATCATTGTAGGCAACTATTACATCGTTAAAATTAATTTCGTTGGTTTCTGATATTGGTACACTTACAAATACCGAATCTGTTTTTAGTAATTCTGTTATGGCAGGTTCACAGTAGCTGTAATTTAAAGCTGCTTCAATATACCATACAGCAGAATCTACTTCAATCATTTCACTTGATTTTTTTGTGCTTTTGAGCTTGTCTTTAAAGTTTAAAATTTTTTGTTCGGTAGGATCTGTTTGCGTTAGCTTAATTTCATTTTTCTGATTACAAGAAAGTAAAATCATGGCAATAGCCCCCCGTCAGGAGTAATTTAAGGTTTTTCATTTTGTTTAATTTTTAGTTAAATAATTTGTTCAGCAAAGATAATTGATTTTTTTAAAAGAACAAATAAGTATATTTTTTTATGGAAATATTAATCCTTTGCATCTTCAAATAAACGCCCCACAATTTTAGGGCTGTTATTTTAGTTAAATATTCAGAAACACATTAATTTAAATTTAAAATTTATAGTCATGAAACTAAAAACATCAGTATTATTAACAGTTTTGCTGCTTGTATTTGTTGGTAACCAAGCATTTGCACCAACCCAAAAAAAAGCAAAAATACAAATAGCTTTATTACTGGATACCAGTAACAGCATGGATGGATTAATTGACCAGGCAAAATCGCAGTTATGGAAAATTGTAAACGAAATGGCAACTGCAAAGTTCGACGGGCAAACCCCTAATTTAGAAATTGCCCTTTACGAGTACGGAAACGACAGGCTTTCGGCCCGCGAAGGTTATATAAGGCAGGTTGCACAAATGACAACTGATTTGGATAAAATTTCGGAAGATTTATTTGCCTTAAAAACAAATGGCGGTAGCGAGTTTTGCGGCCAAGTAATTGATGTTTCGTTAAAACAATTGCTTTGGAGCGATTCTAACGACGACCTTAAAATGATTTTTATTGCAGGAAATGAAGCTTTTGACCAAGGTGGTGTCGATTACAAACAAAGCTGCAAAAAATCAATAACAAAAGGGGTTATCGTAAATACTATTTTCTGCGGTAATTATCAGCAAGGTGTTAATACTTTTTGGAAAGATGGTGCCGATTTAGCAGATGGTAAATATATGAACATCGATCAGGATAAAAAAGTTGTACATATACCTACACCTTTTGACGATCCTATCGTTGAACTAAACAAAAGTTTAAATAAAACTTATATCGGATATGGCAGTCGTGGAAAAAAAATGAAAGAAAGACAAGTTGTACAGGATAACAATGCTTCATCGATGGGTGCAGGCAGTTATGCCAACCGCGCTTTGTCAAAAAGCTCTAAAATGTATAAAAACACGCAATGGGATTTGGTTGATGCCGTTGATGAAGACGAAGAAAAATTAGATAAAATCAGTGACGAAGAGCTACCAAGCGAACTAAAAGGGAAATCGAAAAAAGAGATTAAGGAATATGTTGATAAAAAGAAAAAAGAACGTGAAAATATCAATAAACAAATTCAGATACTGAATAAAAAAAGGAACAAATTTATTGCGGAGAAAAGAAAAGCGAGCGCAGAAGAACT
>NBLH01000065.1 GCA_002084525.1 Bacteroidetes bacterium 4572_117
TTGGGTGAGCCAACTTTCTCATAATTCCATAACTCTTCCAACTTTGCTTTTATTACATCCCTGAATGGGATACTATCTAAATAACCAAAGGTTACTTTGTTTTGGGCTTTAACCCATGCTTTTGTCTCTTCTGAATTATCATCTTCGAGCCAACGATAAGGATCTGGGACATTGGTCCCAAAATAGGTATCAATTGTATCTACTTTTTTTGTTTCGGGATAAGTAACCGTCATACGTTTTTCGTTTTTTTGTTGATTGCAAGCAAATAAGCCCATCAACAACAGTGGTAATAATAATTTTTTCATAAAAATTTGGTTTTTTGTAGCCAACAGATTAAGCAACCTGCTATGGCCTGTTTAATAATTTGAATATGTTTGAATTTACAAAACAAAAATAGAAAAACTAAGATTTAAAACACTGCATTTTTAACAATATTGATTTAATTTGGTGCAAATTAACCTGTAGGGGTGAAAAGGCCGGACAATGGAACCTTAAAAAAGGCTCTGCCAATGTATGGATTGATATATGGGAAACAGAAAAACGCGATTATGGTTATTTCCAGTGTATGGCACCTGTTGTTGAGGTACCTACCAAAAACGCCGAAGCTTTTTACCGCGAAATTTTGGAAATCAACCACAATTTATATGGTGTAGGAATGACTAAGCACCAATCGTGGATTTATATTAAAACTTTACGGGAGCTTGAAGGTATCGATGCCAATGAGATGATGGCAATGATTAATCGAGTTGGCAACTATGCAGATGATTATGATGATAAGTTAAGGAATAAATACTGGGGTGGTGATTCAAAAGTAGGACCAGGATCAGATAGTTAATACCTGTTAAGAAATAATTGCACCGGTTTAGGTGTTATGGGATATTAAAAAATCTGCATTGCTCATGTTTGGTATGTATCAGCCATTTAGTCATCAGAAGCCACTTGTCATTTTGGTTGTTGATTAACTAGTTTCAAATCAGGCATGATACAACACAAACCTCGCAGGTCTACATTTGTTAAATGTCAAAATAATAGCCGATTACAGAACATTAAATTAATTCAGACCTGCGAGGTTTTATCTGAAATAACACTGGCTGGGTTTTACCCACAAGCAATAAAAAGCTACAACGTACGTCCGGCTTTTAAAAGCTTATTGTCTTTTACTTTTCCCCAAATCCGGCCAACAATCAGCCCACCAACAAACCCAAACAAAAGGCTTTGCTTCATAAAACCGCCTAAAGTAAGGTATGAAATTATTAGACCTGCCAATAATCCACCAATAACCCCCAGCAAAGAAAATAAAGAAATAAAATATTGTTTTGGGTACATTTTGTGTTCCTTTCGTAAATGCTTATTTATTGAGTCAAGTTTTTTTTCAAAACCACGCCTCGAATTAAAATCACCTTTTAAATAATCAAAAAGGTTTTCTGCTAATTCTTCCGAAACAATTTTTGATTCACTACATTTTTTACAATGCGGTGAAAATTGATCAATTTTTTTGGATACTTTTAAAAATGAATCAACCTGATAAAATTTTGAGTCGTTTTTATACAGTTTTTCATTCTCTTCTTGTATTACTTTTTCCAATTTTTTATACCAAAGTGATTCTTCCATAATTAATATTATGTTATGAACTTATATTAAACTACAAATCGCCAAATCAGATAATTTTTACATTAACGATTTGACGATTTGTATTTATCTAATCTACAACACCTTAAACGAATCTAAAATATTGCTGTTAATTCTTTTCCGGTTTTGGAAGTAATACTTTACGTGATAATTTCAACTTACCTGATTTACGGTCAATATCAATAATTTTCACCTCAACTATTTCACCTTCTTTAAGTACTTCGTCAACAGTTTTAAGTCGTCTGTGTTCAATTTCAGAAATATGTAAAAGGCCGTCTTTACCCGGTAAAATTTCAACAAAGGCACCAAAAGCAACAATTGATTTTACTTTTCCTTTATAAATAGTACCTACCTCAGGAACCACAACAATAGCTTTTATCCTGGCCATACCTAAATCTATGCTTTCTTTGTTTGCTGCCGAAACCATTACAATACCTTTTTCATCTTTTTCTTCAATTGTGATTGTAGTACCTGTAGTTTCCTGAATTTCCTGAATAATTTTTCCTCCTGGGCCAATAACAGCGCCAATCATATCTTTAGGGATAATTATTTTTTCAATCCTTGGGACATGCGATTTGAAATCTTCACGTGGCGCATCAATCGTTTCAAGCATTTTACCTAAAATATGGTTTCTTCCTTCGTTTGCCTGGTTTAAAGCTTTTTCAAGAATTTCGTATGACATCCCATCAACTTTAATATCCATTTGGCAAGCGGTTATCCCTTTTTCTGTTCCTGTTACTTTAAAATCCATATCACCTAAATGATCTTCATCTCCAAGAATATCTGAAAGGACCGAGTACCTGTCTTCATTGTCCATTATCAAACCCATTGCAATACCCGAAACAGGCCTTTTAAGTTGAATACCTGCATCCATAAGTGCTAAAGTTCCGGCACAAACAGTTGCCATTGATGATGAACCATTTGATTCTAATATGTCAGAAACAATCCTTATTGTATATGTGTTATCTTCACCTGATGGAAGCATCCCTTTAAGTGCCCTGTGTGCTAAATTTCCATGGCCAACTTCTCTTCTGCTTAACCCTCTAACTGGGCGTGCATCGCCAGTTGAAAAAGGTGGGAAATTATAATGTAATAAAAATTTATCCCTGCCTTGTTCTAAAACTTCATCAATAATTTTTTCATCCATACGTGTACCTAAAGTAACGGTGGTTAAGGATTGTGTTTCACCCCTTGTAAAAATTGATGAACCATGTGCTGAAGGCAAATAATCTATTTCACTCCAAATTGGACGGATATCTGTAGATTTTCTACCGTCAAGTCTTATCCCTTCATCTAAAAGTAAGTTCCTAACGGCTTTCTTTTCAACATCATGAAAATAAGTACCAATCAAAAAGCTAAACTCTTCTTGTTCTTCCTCGCTCAAAGTTTCAAGTAATTCTTCTTTAATTGCTTTAAAAGCATCACTGCGCTCATGTTTAGGTAATGATTTTTTAGCAACATCATATATTTTTTGATATGAAAAGTCATTTATTTTATTAAATAACTCTTCATTTTTTGGATCACCAACATATTCCCTTTTCACGATATTTAGGTCTTTTGCCATATCAATTTGTAGCTGGCATTGAACTTTTATTGCTTCATGGGCAAATTTTACGGCTTCAAGCATTTCGTTTTCCGAAACTTCATCCATTTCACCTTCAACCATCATCACATCGTTAATGGTAGCTGCAACCATAATGTCAATATCTGATTGCTCATTCTCTTCCATTGAAGGGTTAATCTTCAGTTCCCCATTAATCCTTGCAACCCTTACTTCTGATATTGGGCCTTCAAAAGGAACATCCGAAACCGATAGGGCTGCAGAAGCTGCAAGTCCGGCAAGCGAATCAGGCATTGATTCTTCTTCGGCTGAAATTAAGCTAATAGTAACAAAAGTCTCAGCATGAAAATCATCTGGAAAAAGTGGACGTAAAGCTCTGTCAACAAGTCTAGCAACTAAAATTGAACTATCACTAGGTCTTCCTTCTCTTCTTAAAAAACCGCCAGGGAAACGGCCAACTGCTGAAAAGTTCTCTTTATATTCAACTGACAATGGCATGAAATCAGCATTTTCTCTTTGTTCTTTTGCAGAAACTACGGTAGCCAACAACATGGTTTTGCCCATTTTAACAACAACTGCACCATCTGCTTGTTTTGCTAATTTACCCGTTTCAACCGTGATTATTCTACCATCACCTAGGTCAATTTCTTTTTTATATAATTTGTACATAATATTTAATTTTTGTTTTTGAATAAATAAGGTAGTTACGTTTTTCTACCAAAATAGGAAAGAATTACTAAATTATAGAAAGCAGGAAAGTTAAATCAACTTGTCTGTATGTTTGCATAGCAAAAAACAAGCAATGGGTTAGTTTCTTAAATCCTACATTTAGAGGCATATCTATACAAAAAAAGGCAATACCAGATTGCCTTTTTTATTATCTCCTTAATTTTAATGATTTGATTATTGTACGGTATCTTTCGATATCGGTTTTCTTTAAATAATCAAGTAATCTTCTTCGTTTACCTACCAGTTTCAGCAAGGCCCTTTGCGTACTGTAATCTTTTCTGTTGTTTTTAAGATGGTCAGTTAAATGACTGATTCGATAAGAAAAAAGAGCAATTTGTGCTTCAGAAGTACCCGTATCAGCTTCTGATTTGCCATAAGTTTTGAAAAATTCCTTCTTCTTCTCTAATGTTAAATACATATCTTTTTCTGTTTATTATTTACTATACTATTTAATAGCTTGCAAAAGTAGATAATTTCTTTTAATTCGCAACATTTTATTATTATTATTTTAAATTTAAGCACTATGTGCTTTTTTATATGTAAACCCTGAGTAGTATAAGTAATTGATATTCTTTCAAATATCAAATTAGAATTTACAATTAATTTTTAACAGGTGCTTACCTTATTTATTAGTAGCTTTTCCTATAATTTTGCACCCATTCAGGGTCTTCCATCGAACTTAATAAACGAAAAGCTTCTTTATCATAAATGTAATCTGAGAATCGGTCAATACCAAACCCACGAAGAATGGCCATTTGTGTTTTGGTAGGTAAAAATGGTACTTCCTCATTTTCTGACCATCCCGGATCCATTTTCCTTCCGGTAAAGTATGGATAAGTTTTATAACGGAGTTTCCATAAATGATCTATAATAGCAGGGTTCTTAATTTTGTAAAATTCAAAATAATTGATTTTTTTCGGATTTCCATTTGATTTTTGCTTTCCCAGAGCTTGTTTTACAAAACTATCTTTTGTTAGTAAAATAATTTCGTTTTTTCCATTAGGTAACGGTTTTACCAAGGCAAAATTAACAAGGCCGCCATTCATGTTTGAGTTTAAATTAAATCCCAAAAAATATTCTTGATATATTGAATCGTCGCCAAAAGAAACTATATCATCATTTTGCGCATTAAGTGAATTATTTGCAAGAAATAAAATAAAACTAAAAAATGCCCCGTATTTTAAAAAAGCTATAGTATTCATAAAGTTAAAATCTTTAATTAATGATTATGACAATTCAAATAAATTATCCAAGTTGTTTGATTTATTTTACTATATCATGAATACAACGTTAATCAGCTTATTATTGTTATGATTAAGCCACAAAAATATAAATTTACAAGTCCTGGGTTGAAATTATTCTTCCTTTTTTTTACAAATTTGCATCACAAACATATAAATATATGTTATTAAAAACATTATTTGCTAAACAAATGAATAACAAATCCATCTATCTTTGTCTATGAAATCATAAAATAAATTGATATGGCAAAAATTACAAAAGATGATGCATTAAAATATCATTATGAAGGAAGACCGGGAAAAATAGAGGTTGTACCAACAAAACCTTACAGTACCCAAAGAGATTTAGCCCTTGCTTATTCGCCTGGGGTTGCTGACCCATGTCTTGAAATAGAGAAAAATCCGAAAGATGTGTACAAATATACCGCAAAAGGGAACCTTGTTGCAGTAATATCTAATGGCACAGCTGTACTTGGGCTTGGAAATTTAGGTGCGCTTGGTGGAAAGCCTGTAATGGAAGGCAAAGGTTTGTTATTTAAGATTTTTGCAGATGTAGATGTTTTTGATATTGAGGTTGATACAACAGACATTGACAAGTTTGTTGAAACAGTTAAAGAGATTTCGCCAACTTTTGGTGGGATAAACTTGGAAGATATCAAAGCCCCCGAGTGTTTTGAAATAGAACGGCGGCTTAAAGAAGAACTTGATATACCCCTTATGCATGATGACCAACATGGGACTGCGATTATTTCATCAGCAGGAATTGTTAATGCACTAGAATTAGTCAATAAAGATATTAAAGATATTAAAATGGTTGTTAGCGGTGCCGGGGCTTCTGCTATGGCTTGCTCACGCTTAATCATATCTTTAGGGGTTAAGCCAGAGAATGTTGTTATGTGTGACAGTAAAGGGGTTTTAAATGAAAAAAGGGAAGATATAAACAAGTACAAAAAAGAATTTGTTACTAAAAGAAAAATATCAACTTTAGAAGAAGCTATGGTTGATGCTGATGTTTTTCTTGGCTTATCAGTTAAAGATGCGGTAAATAAAAAGATGGTGAAAAGTATGGCTAAAGACCCAATTGTATTTGCCATGGCAAACCCCGACCCTGAAATTTCATATGAGGATGCAATGGATGCCAGGCCAGATGTGATTATGGCTACCGGAAGATCTGATTATCCTAACCAGGTAAATAATGTACTTGGGTTTCCGTTTATTTTCAGGGGGGCATTGGATGTTAAAGCAACGACAATTAACGAAGAAATGAAAATTGCCGCGGTTTATGCTATTGCATCTTTAGCAAAAATGGATGTGCCTGAAGATGTAAACACAGCCTATAATGCAAAAAATCTGAAATTTGGACGAGAATACATCATACCTAAACCGCTAGACCCCAGATTAATAACGACTGTTGCCCCTGCTGTTGCTAAAGCAGCTATTGAAACAAATGTTGCGCAGGACCCTATTACCGATTGGGATGCATATATAATTGAACTTGACAGCCGTCTAGGACATGGTAACAAACTTATTAGGGACATAAACGAAAAAGCTAGGCAAAATCCTAAATGGGTTGTATTTGCCGAAGCTACTAATTTTAATGTATTAAAAGCGGCCCAAGTGGTTGTTCATGAAAAACTGGCTAAACCAATTTTATTAGGCAATGTTGAGGTGATAAACCAATTGATTGAAGATAACCAGTTAGATTTGAAAAATGTGCCTATTATTGATACACGTTGTAGGGAAGAGGCACCAAGACGGGAACGATATGCAAAAATACTTTGGGAAAAGAGAAAACGAAAAGGATTAACTTTTGATGAAGCCAAAGAGATTATGTTCAATAGGAATTACTTTGGTATCATGATGGTTGAAACAGGTGATGCAGATGCGTTTATTTCTGGAACAACAGCAAAATATGCACAAATTGTGAAACCTGCCCTGGAAATTATAGGAACGCACCCTAAATATGACCATATAGCAGGGATGCATATAGTTATGTCAAAAAAAGGACCTTTATTTTTTGCTGATACCACAGTGAATAGGCAACCTAGTGCTGAAACTATTGTAGAAACTACTTTGCTTACTTCGGCTACGATAAAAAAATATAGCCTTGATCCTGTTATTGCTATGGTTTCTTATTCAAATTTTGGTTCAGTTAAAGGAGGAAGCCCTGAAAGGGTGCAGGATGCGGTAAATATATTGCATAAAAAATACCCCGAGATACTTGTTGATGGTGAAATGCAGGCAAATTTTGCGTTTAATCAGGAAAATAGGGAAAAGCAATTTCCGTTTACAAAATTGAAAGGGAAAAAGGTTAATACAATTATTTTTCCAAATTTGAGTACAGGTAATGCTGCATATAAAATGATGCAGGAAATTGGTGAAGGTGAAGTTATCGGGCCGGTATTAATGGGAATAAACAAACCTATTCAAATTTTGCAAATTGAAAGTTCGGTTAGGGAAATTGTTTATATGGCAACAATTGCAGTTATTGATGCTCAATGCATTGAAGATAAGGATTGTTACGAGACTGATTAATAGCTAAAATATTGTTATATTGTTTTATTGCTATATTGTTAAGATCAAACAATGTAACAGTTTAACAATATAACAATTTTAAATTATTTACTCTTTAGCTCCATAAGCTAAATCGCCAGCATCTCCAAGACCGGGAACAATATATGCTTTGGCTGTAAGTTCATCGTCAACTGCACCAACCCAAAGCGTGATTTTTTCCTTAGATATGTTTTTCCTTAAAAATTCAATACCCTCTTTACTGGCAATAATTGAAACAATATGGGTGTGCTTTGGTATGCCTTTGCCTATCAAGTTTTTATAAGCTAAAACCATTGATGAGCCAGAAGCCAACATAGGATCTGAAAGAATAAGGGTTTTATTCTCTATTGATGGGGAAGATAAATAACCAAACTGTATACTGAAATTGCCATCTTTATGATATTTCCTGAAAGCGGAAATAAATGCATTCTCAGCTTTGTCAAAATAATTCAGAAAACCCTGATGTAATGGTAAACCTGCTCGCATAATTGAGGCAACAACAAGATTATTATCAGGCAATAATATATTCAGTTCGCCTAAAGGGGTTTTAATTTGTTGTTGACCATAGGTCAATGTTTTGCTTATTTCATAGGCAAATATTTCACCTATTCTTTCTAGGTTGCGCCTAAACCTCATTGAATCATTTTGAATATTAACATCGCGCAACTCAGCAATAAATTTATTTAATATCGAATTTTCTTTACCTAGTACGTTTATCATAAGTTAATATTTAAGGACTAATTAACAATTTTAATAAAATGTTTTCTTATACAAAGTGCACTATTTTTTTCTAGCTCTGCTTTAAGCACCTGTTAAAAATTAATTGTATAATTTTAATTTGATATTTTAAAGAATATCAATTACTTATACTATTCAGGGTTTACATATTAAAAAGCACAGGTGCTTACCTTTTAATTAACCTTAAGGGGTAAAATAATTTATTTATTTTTATTGAAGGATAATTAAACGGCCTTGCACCAAAACCGGCATAAAACCTTGCTATTCCTTCAATATTTGAACCCTCAAAGTCCAAAATCATGTTTTTTGATGCATATTGTTTTATAAATTCATCAATCAATAAAAACATGGCACTGGTTTTTTTTGCTTCATCGTTAGCTACCGAAAGAATAAAACATGCTTTTTTGTTTGAATATATAAAAAATCCAACTGCACACAAATTATTATTTTCAGTATAAGCCCCGAATAATTGCCCGGAATTATTTCTTATTGCCCCAACTATCAACCTACGTACAATTGTGAAGTCCTTTTCAGTGTATGCCTGTTTGTTGCCTGTAGAATTTAGCAGAGCTACCACATCATTAGGCTTTAATCCGTGAGTAATAGAAATTTTATTTTGTATTGCTTTTCGGATGTTTCTTATCGTATTTTTTTTATACTGCCTAAAAAGGCTTTCGTAATCTCTTATTAGCTCTAACTCATAAGTTACATTTTGTTTAAGCTTTATGTTATTAACATCGTTTATCGAATTGAATTTATTCAGGTTTATTTCAATAAAACTAAATTTTTCAGGGATTGATTTAATAAAATTGCCGACAATTTCGCCTGAGAGGTTTCTAGATGAAAAAATACCAAGTTGTTGGCTAAATTGGGGCTGATAAAGGTAGGAAATTCCATATTTTTTATTATAAGTTAAGGGCATAACTGTTTCATAATCACCATAAACCAAAGCATTCCAAGTTTCACAAACAATATCAAGATACCAAGAATAAGCATACACAATTCCATTAATAGAACCGGCAATGCATTTGTCCCATTTGGTAATATTAATTTCATTTTGTTTTAAATATCTTATTTCCATTTTATTTTAAAACTATTATAAACCCTGTTTACTGCACTCTTTTATCATTTTTTCATAAACAATTTTCCAGTTTTTCCATCTTTTTTTGTTACCTAACGACTCATTATGCCATAAACTTACGAATAATCCGTTTATCTTTTTCACATTTCTGATAATTTTTTCTATTTCTTTACTGGCGTTTTCAATTTCTAGCTTGTTATAATCCCTCAAACCCACGTCCATCAATGCAAAGGGGATGATTTTTAATTTTTCGGGTTTATTTGCCACTAAATCAAAAAAATAAAATGGCGTACAAGTCCCAGCCCTAAAACCTGTTACCGATGCATAACCCATGCTATAATCCTCCTTAATACCAATTTTCACTAAATTTCTGTATGTTTCAGGAAATTTTAATATTAAAAAATGCTGCCTGCTTTTTGTTATTATTTCCCCTGAAAGCTTTTCCAGCTTTTTTTTTTCTAGTTTTACATAACTCGCAGCACCATTTGAGGCATAAGATGGATGTATACCTATTTCAGAACCCTGTGATATTAGTTGTACCAAGTATTGAAACTGCTTATTGTCCGGCGAAATATTTTTATCGTACTTTGAGTATTTTGCTGTCAGGAAAAAATAAATTGCTTGTACATTATATTTATCGTGAATTTTCTGTAAGAATGTATAACTATCGTATGGATCTTTGGTTTTTCCCAAATGGACCCTGATTTTTTCGGCAAACTCAATTAATTTAAGGCTAAACAATAATTTTACAGATGATGATAAAGCCCTTAATATCCCTTTATGCAAATATGCATAAGCATTATCAATATCTATGGTTGAAATAAAGTTGAATTCCCTATCCTTAAATTCAAGTTCAGGAAAATGGTTTTGAAGTTCTTTTTTTAAAT
>NBLH01000277.1 GCA_002084525.1 Bacteroidetes bacterium 4572_117
GTTGGGATTTTATTGCCGGCATGCAAAAAAAATAAAGACGTTAAAGACCAAACGGCTAAAATATTTAATCACAGTACTGTGGATATTACAAAAATACCTGCTGAATGGATTAATAAAGCCAAAGATGAATTGCATATTGCTTACGGGCATACTTCGCACGGTTCGCAGATAATTACAGGTATGACAGGTTTAATGAACTGGAAAGGCGACCAGTATAAATGGAACAATGGCGAAATGGATGATGCACTTGATATAAGGGATAAAATTATGGATGGTGATTTAGGGCATAATGGAAGTACAGCATGGGCTGGCTCAACACGCTCATTACTAGATGATCCGAGGTATAATCTCATAAACGTAATTATTTGGTCGTGGTGTGGTGGAGCTTCTGATAATACTGAAGCTGGTATGGATATTTACTTGAATGCAATGGATCAACTGGAAAAAGATTATCCCGAGGTGCAATTTGTATACATGACAGGCCATCTGGATGGAACAGGCGAGGAAGGGAATTTACATATCCGAAATGAACAAATTCGGAAATTTTGTACAGATAATAAGAAAATTTTATATGACTTTGCCGACATAGAATCTTATGACCCTGAAGGGAATTATTATTTAGATAAACGCGCAAATGATGCATGTGAATATGATTCAGACGGTAATGGCTCACGCGATAAAAATTGGGCAACAGACTGGCAAAACTCCCACACAAAAAATGTTGACTGGTTTGATTGTTATTCTGCCCACAGCAAGCCATTAAATGCAAACAGAAAAGCTTATGCTGCCTGGCATTTATGGGCAAGCTTAGCCGGCTGGGATGGAAACTAAAGAACTCCTAACGTATAAGCAGATTATCAGTGCGTTATGGGTTTTGCTCGTAAAATAAAGTTGTCGTAAAAAAGTCATTAGAAATTGGCCATTAGTCATTGAAAATAGCACATAACAACCTAAAGACCAATTACGAATATACTAATGGCCATAAACTTTAGATAAGAAAAATAGTCAATGTCTGACAGTGCAGTTTACAATAAGTCAGGATGTCTGAAACTTGTAATTATTCACTCTTTTTTATTTTTGTTATTTTCGATTTATCCTTAATCCTGTCGGTATACAAAATACCCTCAAGATGATCTATTTCGTGTTGGAAAATTATAGCACTAAAGCCACTTACTGTATCGATTAAATTTGTTTGGTTTAAAAAATCGTAGTTTATAACTATTGTATCTGAGCGGTTCACTAAACCCCTATATCCCGGTATAGAAAGGCAACCTTCCATGCCATCAGATTTTTCTTTTGAATAATAAACAATTTTAGTATTTAAATAAACTTCAAAAGGCTTTTTTTCTTTATCAAAACGTTGAACCCAAATTATACGTTTATTTATCCCTAGCTGGGGTGCAGCAATACCTACCCCGGGGTTTTTGGGATCCCTTACTGTTACATACATCCTGTCAATAAATCTTGTAAGGTACTTATTTGTTGAATCGGCTTTAATATTTTTGCTTACTTTATATAAAACAACAGAATCGCGCTTATTTGAAACAAGCATCAATGGCATAATATTGTTACTGCTTTTTCTTTTTATAATTCGTTTTTCTTTAAAAGTAAACCTATTTGGTGTACAACTTGTCAAAAATATTACAAGTATAATTGACAATAGTGTTAAGGTTTTTTTAGATAGTTCCATATATTAAGATTAAAGTGAGATGTTTGTTTTTCGTTTTTTATAAAGGCAAGCAACCGTTATTGTCTTGTAATAAATCTTTAGCAATCAATAAAGAATGAAATTTGAAATCGCTTACAGTCAATCGCTACTAGCTGATAGTCAGGCGTTTGTGTGATTTTCGTCAGTTTCGTCATCATCGTTTTTTTCAACAATTATTGGTTCTTGTTCTTCGTCGTACCTGCGTTTTCTTAGTATAATCCGTAAAGCTTGTACGGCTTTTTCAAGACTGACAACAATATTGGGCGAATGTCCCATTTCTGCAAGGTTGGTAATCACCTCTAAAGAGTCAGTTGACATATTTAACACCTTAAAAACCGTAGCCGTAAGCTTATCGGGGGGTAGTTGTTTACCATCGCCATCAACATAGGTTTTGCCTTTTAAACTACGCTCAATTATTTGCATGTCGTTTTTTACCGATGAAATATCGTCGTAAAAAAATTCATTGGTACGTTCATTAATTACTAAATTGTTTATCCAATCGTAAGTACAAGTGTAATAACTGATATAATTTTTTGTTAAAGCTATTACCTGGACATTCCAAACTGAATAATAAGTTATCCCGTTTTCACTGGTCCGTTTTAAGATGGCTTCCTCGTCTATTCCCGGTTCTGCCCAATAAATAGGGTAAGGAATAATCAGGAAATTCTCTAATTCAAGCGTGTTTTTATTAAGACGAAGCTTTTCAATAGCTGTCCCCTTTATTGTTTTGTTTAAATCTTCAATCAACCAAGTATCCATCTGATCTTCTGATGGGCGTTTATAATACAATTGCCTATCCCGGAGATAAGGCTTTATCCACATACCAAATAAAACCAAGCCCAACAAAATAAGCACAATCCCGGCAAGTATGGTATTGTTAAAAAAATACATGATGAATGCCCCAAACAAAACTAATCCAAAACTAATACGTATAATATTAGAAAATGAAGGATATTCAGCTTTAGTAACAATAAAAAAGGTTTTCATTAACCCTATTTGTGCGTCTGTTCTCATATTAATTGGTAATTTGTAACTAGTAATTAGTAACTGGCAACTAGTAATTAGTAACTAGTGCTATGTCAAATAAAACCTAGTAGGTCTGAATTAATTTATTGTTCTGCAATCAGCTATTTCACAAGCAATTAGCAAATATAGACCTGCTAGGTTTGCGTCATACTATGCTTGACTTGACACTAGTGTCAAGTCAAGCTTCAAGTTACGGGTTCAAATTAATTTTTTGTTACAAGTTACTAAGCAATAGTTCGTTAAATTTTTGTAATACTCTGAATATCAAGACTTTTAAAAATCGAATTTTGGTATTTTAAAGTACTGATTGCTAGAGGGTTAATTTTTAATCTTTAATTTATAATTTATAATTTAAATTTTTTGTTCAACAATTTCAATATTGTCAACACCACCAAGCTTTTCGATAATGGAATTCGCATGATGTTTATATTTTACGCTGTTCGATTTTATTTTTAACTGAACTTTTTCTTTAAGCGGGATATTTTTATCTTTTTTAATTTTCCTTATTGATGAAATAACCTCTTTAATTATCTCACAATCAGACAAAAGCGATTCGTCATAATTTAATTTTTTAGGCATATCTGCAACTACGATACTTTCGCCGTCATTCCTATCTTCAAGCAATTGCCATATTTCTTCTGTAATAAATGGCATAAAAGGATGGAGTATACGAAGTATTTTATCGAAAAAGGCATTAGTACTTTTTAGGGTAGCAGCATCAATAGGTTTTTGATAAGCCGGTTTCACCATTTCAAGATACCATGCAGAAAACTCGTCCCAGAAAAATTTATATATCGTCATTACAGCCTCTGAAATGCGGTAATCTGCAAATTGCCTGTCAAGTGTTTCAATAGTTTGGTTTAATTTGTTTCCGAACCAACTTATTGCTTTTTTTGCTGATTCAGGCTGTTCAAGTTTTTCGTCAACTTCCCATTGCTTAACCAAACGGAAAGCATTCCAAATTTTATTCCCAAAATTCCTGCCCTGTTCCGGTAATTTGTCATCGTACAATAAATCGCCACCCGCTGGCGAACAAAGCAACATGCCAATACGGACACCGTCAGCACCATATTTTTCCATTAGTTTTATTGGGTCAGGCGAATTACCCAGTTGTTTCGACATTTTGCGGCCCTGTTTATCTCTAACCATACCAGTAAAATAAACACTTCGGAATGGGAATTGCTCCCTGTACTCATATCCTGAAATAATCATCCGGGCTATCCAAAAGAAAATTATATCGTGCCCAGTAACTAAATCATTAGTTGGGTAATAATAGTTAATCTCTTCGTTATCAGGCTTATTAATGCCATTAAATACAGAAATTGGCCATAACCACGATGAAAACCAAGTATCCAACACATCCTCGTCCTGATGCAAATCTTTTTCTGTAAGTTTTGTATTCCCTGTTTTTTCTTTTGCCAGTTCCAGGGCCTTTTCAATATTTTCGGCAATTACAAAATCGTTGCTGTTCGGAAGGTAATATGCCGGAATTCGTTGTCCCCACCACAATTGGCGCGAAATATTCCAGTCTTTTACATTTTCCATCCAATGGCGGTATACATTTTTGAATTTCCTTGGGAAAAACTTGATTGTATCATTTGTAACATTTTCCAAAGCCGGTTTTGCTAATTCTTCCATTTTTAAAAACCACTGCATAGAAAGTTTTGGCTCAATTACTGCGTTTGTCCTTTCCGAAAAACCAACTTTATTTACGTAGTCTTCAATTTTTTCAATAAACCCTTCCTGTTCAAGCTGTTTAGTGATTTGTTTACGAACTTCAAACCTGTCTTGGCCAATATATAATTCTGCTGCTTCGTTTAAAGTACCGTCGTCGTTAAAAATATCGATGCTTTGCAAGTTATGCTTTTGTCCAATTTCATAATCATGGATATCATGTGCAGGTGTAATTTTTAAAGCACCGGTACCAAACTCCCTGTCAACATATTCGTCTTGGATTATTGGTACAGGCCTATTAACCAATGGTACAATAACATTTTTACTGTGAAAGCTTATAAAGCGCTCATCTTCAGGATGTACACAAACCGCGGTATCACCTAAAATAGTTTCGGGGCGTGTGGTTGCAATAGTTAAATGGGTGTCTTCACCTTCAACTTTATATTTTATATAATAAAGTTTTGATTGTTCTTCTTTGTGTATAACTTCTTCGTCTGAAACAGCAGTTTTTGCGCTAGGATCCCAGTTTACCATACGGATACCCCTATAAATGTTCCCTTTATTATAAAGATCGACAAAAATTTTAATAACACTTTTGTACAGATTTTCATCCATAGTAAAAGTGGTCCTGTCCCAATCGCAGGATGCTCCGAGTTTTTTTAGCTGTTCAAGAATAATGCCCCCATGTTTTTCTTTCCACTCCCAGGCATGCTCCATGAACTCATCTCTCGAAATTTTATTTTTATCGATACCATCTTCTTTTAATTTGGCAACTACCTTTGCCTCGGTGGCAATTGATGCATGGTCGGTCCCGGGTACCCAACAAGCGTTTTTGCCTAACATCCTTGCCCTACGCACTAAAATGTCCTGGATTGTATTGTTAAGCATGTGCCCCATGTGTAATACGCCTGTAACATTTGGTGGTGGTATAACTATTGTATATGGTTCCCTTTCATCAGGAAGCGATTTGAAAAGTTTATTTTTCAGCCAATAGCTGTACCATTTATCTTCGGTTGTTTGTGGGTTATATTGCGACGGTATTTCCTTGCTCATTTTACTTAATGGATTATTGTTTTAAAAGAAAATTATTATGCTTTTACTACTTTTTAGTTGCATAATTTTATTATTAAAGCCCTCATTGAGGGTAACAAAGCGCAAAAATATAAAAACTATCAATGAGTCCAGTCTAAAAAGGGTGAAAAAGTACAATCTGAAAATCAGAATTTACCCCTAACCCTAAAGGGCGTCCTGATTTTCAGCGACTTCGCCCTTTAGGGTGTTTATTTGTTTATCCTCTTATATAACTGGAAGGATGATGATTCAAGAAAGCCATTATTATTAAGTGGTGCCAGACAAATAGGTAAAACCTTTATTGTTAAAGAGTTTGGGCAAGCTGAGTTTGTGAATATTGTTAATATAAATTTTGAACGAAATCCTGAATATAAAGAAATTTACTGCAATTTTTAATGGTCTTGTAGCAGAACAGTTTGCAGGACAAGAATTTTTAACCTATAAAAACCCTTATACAAAAGCAAAAACATACTACTGGACAAGAGAGACAAAAAGCAGTAATACTGAATTAGATTACTCACGTTTCGCAGGATCAAAACACCTGAAAAAAGATTTTAAAAAAAAACAACCCCAAAATCAATTGGCGTAAATTTCTTTTTGCTGTTACATACAAAAAGAAATAGGCGTTATAAACTTTATTATATTAGGGTTGTTGTTAAATGG
>NBLH01000066.1 GCA_002084525.1 Bacteroidetes bacterium 4572_117
AATAGCAATAAGCTTTTTCAGTAGCATTTTAAGGAAAGGCTAATACATTAAAAACCATTTGAGCTACGGTTATAAAAAAGCAACAGTTCGGTATATTTTCATAAATACTTGACCAACAAATGATTGTAAATTAAGTTAATTCGCTAATAACCAAAGCTTTGCGAATTTGCAGCTTTGCGAGAAACAAAAATTTAACGAAGTATTGAAAAAAGCAGTGGATTATTTTATTGTACAGTGTGCTTAGCTAAAATTTAAAAAAAGTGTAGGTTTTATTAATTAGCTAATTTTATGTATTTTTGCCACCAATTTAACACTTTTTAACAATGTACGAATACATTCAGGGGCAATTGGTTGAACTAAACCCCACTTACGCAGTAATTGATACCGGAAATATAGCATATTTCATTAACATATCGTTAAATACATATTCGGGACTTGAGGGTAAAGAGGGGGTAAAGCTATACCTGCACCAAGTTGTAAGGGAAGATGCCCAACTGCTTTTTGGTTTTGCCGAAAAACAAGAACGTGAACTTTTCAGGTTACTGATTACCGTATCCGGAATTGGTTCAAATACCGCAAGGATGATGCTTTCATCGTTACAACCAATTGAATTGGAAACTGCCATATTAGAATCTAATGTAAATGTATTAAAAAGCGTAAAAGGGATTGGCCTTAAAACTGCCCAAAGGGTTATTATTGACCTTAAAGATAAAATTGGTAAAACAGATACATCTGAGGTACTAAATATCCCGGAAAGCGGCATTAAAAAAGAAGAAGCACTTTCTGCATTGGTTATGCTTGGTTTTAATAAAACTGCTGTTGATAAAACTTTATCAAAGGTAATAAAAGAAAACCCTGATTTTAGTGTTGAAGAATTAATAAAAATTGCACTAAAAAGGCTTTAATTTCGTTTAATGCAATAACCTGTTTTATGTAAAACCTAATTAAACCATAAGTACTTGAAAAACAGAAAACATTATATATTTGCTGGATTTTTTATTTTAACATTTATTTTTATAATCTTTAGTTCAAATATTAAAGCACAATCTGGCCCCCAATTAGTTGATTATGAGGCAATTAATCTACCGCCAGCAGTAAATGACACAATTGTTGAGGATACAACAAAGTTACTTTATCCGTTTAAGGATAATTCTAATCCGTATGCCCCAAAAACACAAAGTTCGCCCCTTTATCTCTCAAACCCGTCAAATATAAAAACAGAAGTAGAATATAACCCAATAACAGGCAAATACACCATAAGTGAAAAAATCGGCAATTTTAATTATCGCCCCTCTACTTCTATGTCGCTTGATGAATATCGGGTTTTAAGCCGTAAAAAATCAATTGGGTATTATTGGGCTGAACAACGTAAAGCCCATGGTAATTTGGGTATGGGCGAATCGCTTCTTGAAAAATACCTGAACCCGAAGTTAAATGTTAATATAAAAGGTTTCGATAAAATTTTTGGCACCAATGTAATAGACATTAAGCCCCAGGGATCTGCCGAACTAATATTTGGTATCAGTATATCAAAAATTGAAAACCCAACCTTGCCTATAAAATTGCAAAGAAGCACCACTTTTGATTTTGATATGAAAATTCAAATGGGTGTTACGGGTAACATTGGCGATAAAATGAAAGTTGGGATAAATTATAATACAGAGGCTACTTTCGATTTTGAAAACCAGACAACGCTGTCGTACACAGGCAATGAAGATGAGCTGATACAAAGTATTGAAGCCGGGAATGTTTCGCTACCCCTTACCGGGACACTTATTAGGGGCAGCCAAAGCCTGTTTGGGCTTAAAACAGCCTTACAGTTTGGCAAGTTAAAGGTTACCAGTATATTTTCACAGCAAAAATCTGAATCGTCGGTTATTGAGATTGAAGGTGGTGCACAAATAGAAGATTTTGAGTTAAACGTTGATGAATATGAATCGAACAGGCACTTTTTCTTGGCGCATTATTTTAAAGATAATTACGACCGCGCCTTGGAGAACCTCCCGGTGATTAATTCAGGCGTTACTATTACCCGTGTCGAGGTTTGGGTTACAAATAAATCTGGCAATTTTGATAACTCAAGGAATATTATTGGTTTTATGGATCTGGCTGAAAATCAAAGCAATATTTATGCTACTAGCCTTGTAAATCAAACCGGGCAAGGAGTATTCCCACATAACGATTTAAATAACCTTTACGATTTAATGACAAACCCATATTCCGGGATCAGGGATATTAATCAAATTACTTCTGTGCTTGAGCCACTGTCGCTTAGCTATAATTTTGCACCAATTATTGATTATTCAAAGGTTGAAAATGCTCGTTTGTTAGCCCCCTCGGAGTATGAATTAAACAGTAAATTAGGATATATTTCTATAGACAGCCCTTTAAATGATGACGAAGTGTTGGCAGTTGCTTATGAATATACCGTAGCAGGTACTGTTTATACTGTTGGTGAATTCTCAAATAGCGGTATCAGTGCCCCTTCAGCACTTATATTAAAGTTGCTAAAGGGCCCGGCTTTGTTGCCTAGCATACCTAGTTGGGACTTAATGATGAAAAATGTATACTCAATAGGCTCATATAGGATAAACAGCGAAGATTTTAATTTTGAAATTTATTATAACAACGATAAATCTGGTACCAGTGTAAATTATATCGATAAAGGGAATATTGCCGGGATACCGCTTATCAGGGTAATGAACCTTGATCAATTGAACTCCCAGCTTGACCCGCAGCGCGACGGGGTTTTCGATTTTATGGAAAAAATAACCATAAATTCATCAAACGGGAGGGTGTTTTTCCCCGTAAGGGAACCTTTTGGGGCACATTTACGGAAAAGGATAGATGATAACGCCATTGCCAACGAGTATGTTTTTGAAGAGTTATATGATTCTACGCAAAGTAAAGCAAGGCAGGTTACCGAAAAAAATAAGTTTGTTATTAAAGGTAGTTATCGTTCAAGTGGTGGTTCCGAAATTTCACTGAATAAAATAAATATCCCCGAAGGCTCCGTAAAAGTTTCTGCAAACGGGGCCGAACTTGTTGAAGGTACAGATTATTTGGTTGATTATAACATGGGGAAAGTTACTATTTTAAACCATGGGCTTCTTGAATCGGGTACACCTATACAAATTAGTATGGAAAGCAGTTCGTTTATGAATATTAACCGAAAAACCCTGTTTGGGACACATTTAGACTATATAATTTCCGACAACTTTACTTTAGGCGGCACATTACTTCACTTAAGCGAAAAACCATTGACCAATAAAGTAAATATTGGCGACGAACCAATTTCAAATACAATTTGGGGGGTAGATGGTAATTATAGCACTGATTTTCCTTTCCTTACACGTTTAATTGACAAATTGCCTTTTATTGAAACAAAAGAAATGTCAACCATTGAAGTTAGCGGCGAGTTTGCCCAGCTTTTACCGGGCCATTCAAAAACTATTGGTAAAGAAGGGAATTCATATATCGACGATTTTGAAGGCACTAAAACTACAATTAGCCTTCAGGCGCACTATGCATGGATTATTGCAAGCACCCCAAAAGGGCAACCTGATTTATTCCCCGAGGGCAACCTAGTCAATAACCTTCAAAACGGGTATAACAGGGCAAAACTTGCATGGTATAACATTAATACCGATTTAGTCCGTAGCAACACGGCCACCCCGCCAAATATTACAAAAAAAGACCAATTGAGCCATTTCGTAAGGGAGATACCCGAGAAAGAGATATTCCCGAACAAGGAAAGCTATACCGGTTACCCAACTATACTGAATGTTTCAAATATAGCTTTTTATCCGTCAGAAAAAGGCCCGTATAATTACGATGCGGCAGGAGTTTCGGGTATATCAGCCGGGATTAACGAAAATGGTTTCCTCCGTAACCCCCAATCGCGTTGGGGTGGGATAATGCGGAAGCTGCAAACCAATGATTTTGAGGCTACTAACATTGAGTTTATAGAGTTTTGGTTAATGGATCCTTTTGTTGAGACCCAAGCTAATGATGATGGTGGCGATTTGTATTTTAACCTTGGTTATATTTCGGAAGACATACTTAACGACTCGCGCAAAAGTTTTGAAAATGGTTTGCCTACCGCTAATGGCACTTCACTTGTTGATACTACCGTTTGGGGGCGGGTCCCCTTGCAGCAATCGTTGGTAAACGCTTTTGATAATGACCCCAATGCCCGACAGTACCAAGATATAGGCATGGATGGCTTAAACAGCGAAGACGAAAAAAGTTTTTTTGAAGATTATCTTCAAGAAATTTCAAATCTTTATGGTGCCGGTTCCGATGCTTATGTTAATGCTTATGATGACCCATCAAGCGATGATTATCATTTTTTCAGGGGAAGTGATTTCGATACCGAAAATGTAAAAATCCTTGATAGATACAAATACTATAATGGTTTAGAAGGTAATTCGCCAACTTCGTCGCAATCATCTGAAGATTACCCAACATCGGCAACCTTAATGCCTGACGTTGAGGATATTAACCAGGACAACACCTTAAATGAGGAAGAGACGTATTTTCAATATAAAGTAAGTTTACGGCCAGAAGATATGGAGGTTGGCAAAAATTACATCACTGATATGCGTGTAGCAAATGTGTCGAGGAAGGATATGGCTGATACGACGATGAATTGGTATTTATTTAAGATACCAGTTTATAAGCCACAGCGTAAAATAGGCCCAATTTCCGATTTCCGTTCAATCCGTTTTATGCGTTTATTTATGCATGATTTTAGCAAAGAAATTGTTTTACGTTTTGCAAGCTTAGATTTGGTAAGAAGCGAATGGAGAGGCTACACAGATAATATTACGGAGGGGACAGAAGGGCAAACTAACCCACAACTAGAAGACGATTCATACGATGTTTCTGTGGTTAGTATTGAAGAAAATGGGTCGAGGACCCCGGTTAATTATGTGTTGCCCCCCGGAATATCACGTGTACAGGATCCAACAAATCCGTATCTGCGACAGTTGAACGAACAATCAATTTCAATGAAGGTGCATGACTTAAACGACGGTGATGCCCGTGCAGCATACAAAAACTTAAATATTGATATCCGCCAATATAAACGCTTGCAAATGGAAATTCATGGCGAGGCCTTAATCGATGAGTTGCTTCAGGATAATGAGTTGTCGGTATTTATAAGGATAGGGTCAGATTTTAAGCAGAATTACTATGAGTATGAAATACCTTTAAAGTTGACAGACCATATACAAAATTCATATTACGATAACAACTCGGAAGCTGACAGGTTATTGGTATGGCCAAAAGAAAACCGTATTGATTTTGAACTTGAACTTTTACAGTTGGTTAAGCAAGTCAGGAATAATGAAATGAGAAAAGTAGGTTCCGGCGTTGAATTAATCAAACCCTTTGTGCAACACTTAGATGATAAAAACGAATTTGTTGAATTTACTTCAGGTAAAGGAAGAAAAGTTTTAGTTATCGGTAACCCAAATTTAAGCAATGTTAAAGCTGTAATGATCGGGGTTCGTAATCCGGCCAAGCAAAACAACCCAAATGCTGACGATGGCATGACAAAATCGGGTATCGTGTGGATGAATGAATTGAGGGTCAGTGATTTCCGACAGGAAGGAGGATGGGCTTCAAATGCACGGATTTCGACTAAACTGGCAGATATAGGTAGCTTTACAATATCAGGGAATACTAGCAGGAGCGGTTTTGGGAGTATCGATAAAAAAATAAATGAACGACAAAAAGAAGATGTTTACGCTTATGATTTATCAACAAACCTGGAATTAGGTAAGTTTTTCCCGAAAAAAGCAAGGGTGAGGGTACCAATGTATTTTGGGTATTCTGAAAACGTAAAAAGCCCACAATATAATCCGCTTGACCCCGACATACTTTTGCAAACCACCCTCTCAAACCCAGAGATGCTAAAATCTGAAAAAGATTCTATCAGGCAAATTGTTTTAGATTATACAAGGCGCAGAAGTTTTAATATTACCAATTTTAAAATCGAAGGTAACCCTGAACGATTTAAAGGAAAGAAAAAACCTTTTTACCACATTTCAAATTTTTCGGCAAGCTTTGCTTTTAACGAAATATTTAGCAGAAGCGTAAAAATTGATCATATCATAACAAAAAACCATGCAGGTTCATTTTCTTATGTTTTTAATAACCGCCCTAAAAACTATACTCCTTTCAGAAAGGTTAAATTGCTTAAAAATAATGCTTTTAAATTAATTAGGGACTTCAATTTTTATATAATGCCGTCAATGTTTTCATTTCGTACAGATTTGGTACGAAAATATCAGGAATCGCTGACACGGAACATAACTGAACCCGATGCTTTAATTTACCCAACTTATAAAAAGGACTTTAGCTGGACAAGGAACTATGACCTAAAGCATAGTTTTTCAAAAGCAATTAAATTCCAGTATACAGCCAACAACAAATCGCGTATTGACGAACCATTTGGCAGTATGGATCAAAATGCGCAAGATTACGAGCAAAAAAAGGATACTTTATGGCAAAATATTTTAGCTTTTGGCCGTAATACCAATTATAATCATGCAATAATGGCAAGTTATAGCCTTCCTTTGTCGAAATTACCTTTATTACGATGGACATCGGCAACAGCTAGATATAAATCTACCTTTAATTGGACAGCTGCCCCATTAACAAATAATGATATGCAACTTGGTAACACCATAACCAATTCTAATACAATACAGCTTAACGGGCAGTTTAATTTCACTAAAATATACAATAAAGTACCTTACTTAAAAAGCCTCAGCCAAAAAAACAGGAGGGGTTCCAAGTCTACAAAAAAGTTTAAGGATGTTACATTTAAAAAAGAAAAGCTACGCTTTAAAAAAGGAATTGCAAAAACAATTACACATAATTTAATGACCGAAGATGTTAAAATAGAGGTAAAAGACAAAGACGGGAAAGAAATCAAAGGTAATTTATCAGTAATTAATACCAAAAAAGTTAAATTTAAGGCCGATGGTGATTATAAAAATGCATCTGTTGTAGTTACAGGGAAAAAAGAAATTAAGGATAATATATTACGGGCGATAGGGGATGGCTTGGCTTATATGCTTATTGGCCTAAAAAATATATCTGTTTCTGTTGAAAACGGGGGTGGTACTATTTTACCCGGTTATTTACCACAAACAGAATATGTTGGCTTAACACAATTAAATAATAAATTTGCCCCGGGTTTACCTTTTATTGTAGGGATACAGGACTATGACTTTGCAAAAGATGCCGCGAGGAATAATTGGCTTTCGCATGATTCTTTGCAAACATCGCCGTTTGTGATGACAAATAGTACAAAAATTAACCTGAAAGCCACGCTTGAACCGCTAAAAGGCCTTAAAATTGATGTATCTGCTTTTAGGAATTCTGCAAACAACAGAAACGAAACTATGATCCCAGACCTTGGTAATGAGCTGATACCAAGAAATTTACTGTATACGGGTAGCTTTAGCATGTCTTTTTTCAGCATCAATACCGCTTTCTGGAAATATGGCGATAATTATAGCTCAAAGGCTTATGATAATTTAAAAGAACTACGACACGATATTGCATGGCGGCTAGCTAGGGAAAGGGATGATGCACGGGTTTCCGGTGCCCCCGATTATGATATTAATGCAGCTAATGTTGACCCGATTTCGGGAGAACCATTAACAAATGGCTTCCCTAATGGCTACAGCCCCGTTTCGCAAGAGGTGTTGATACCTTCATTTTTGGCAGCTTTTTCAGGACGTTCTGCAAGTAATACACAGCTATCTCCTTTTCCTACTTTCCCGATGCCAAACTGGCGGATAACCTATAATGGTTTATCTGATATTACATTTTTAAAACGTTTTGTAAAAACAATTAATTTAAGCCATGCATATCAGTCAAGCTACAACGTAAATGCATACACCACTAACCCAACTTATAGTTGGACAGATAAAGATAATTACGGTCATAGCTGGGCAAGAAACGAAATAAATGAACTATTTATCCCTGAGCATGAGATTAGCAATGTTACTTTAACAGAGTCGTTTAACCCGCTAATTAGTGCTGATATGACATGGGTTAATAATCTTAACACAAAAGTAGAGTTAAGAAGGGGACGGACAATGACCCTTAGCTTTGCAAACAACCAATTGATTGATTTGGTAAAATCAGAAATAATTATCGGTGCAGGTTTCCGTTTTGAGCAACTGCCTATTATTATCAAGACAAAAAACAGGCAGCAAAAGTTCCAAAGCGACTTAAACCTCCGTGCCGATTTTTCGTATATAAGAATGTTGACCATTATTCGCAAACTTGAAGAAAATGTTGATCAAATTACTGCTGGCCAAGATGTTACATCAATTAAGTTTTCGGCTGATTATGAGTTGAATGAAAGGTTTAACTTAACGTTGTTTTATAATCAGGATATTAATGCACCAAAAATTTCAACTTCTTTCCGTACATCAAATATTAAATTTGGGCTTAGTGTAAGGTTTACTTTAATCCCATAGGGGTATTAATGAGCTTAGCGGCTTTATAGGCTTTAGACCGGACTTAATAATGGTTTTTCCTTTGTTTACTTTTGGCATTATTATGAAATAAAGGGTCAATATTTTTCCAATCTTGAGTTTTAAGGCAATTTCATATTTTTTATAAATTCTTTGGGGTTCATTTTATTTGGTGTACGATTCTAATTGATGTTAACGTTTGCTAAATTTTTGAAAGGGAATAAAAGTACAATGTTTTCAATTACCATGTAGCCAATTTTTTTGATTTTGCAAGTATAGTACTTTTAAACGTCAATCTTTAGCTAATAGCCTGCCCTGTATTTTTACGGGGAGCACCACAGAAATAATAAAATAGGGCGAATAAATCGAAAGATTTGGCGGTGATTCTATATTGCTGAAAAACTTGTAAAATGCCTGATTATGAGGATGATGTATAGGTTTTGTTGGCAATAGGCCTTATTTTATTGTTTCTAAATATTGTCTCGCAGTCATTACTGGTAATTTCGATGCCTTGAAGTCTTTCAAATTTCTTGTGATTATTAGATCTTGATCATTTTCAATAGCAGTGAAATACTGAAGTCCATCCTCAAAATCAGAGAATGAATCGTCATTTAATGCTAACCCTATTATTTTGTCGTCAAGTGGCAAAATATTCACTATTAATCTAAGTTTCCTTAATATTTCTTTTGCTTTCTTAGAATTGGTTTGTCTTAACAAAATATAACTTGTATTAGCAATTGTCAAAGATGAGATGTTAATTTCGATAATCTTCTTGTCTGCTAATGAAAAAAGATTTGCTGACTCATCATAAAAGGGTTCTCTACGTGATAATAGGTCAATGACTATATTGGTGTCAATAAAAAGCCTTTTCATTTGTATTTTTCAGTTAAATAGTCAGCATATTCTTTTTTATAGTCAAAATTAGATGGTAGGGTTATTACACCGCTAAGGCTTTCCACAAGTGGGGTAATTAATATTTTATTATCGACTCCTTTTTCTCTAGTCAAGCTGTCAAGATATGATTCAACCATTTTTGAAAGACTAATTTTTTGACTTCTTGCATAGATTTTTGCCCTCTCTATTACAATATCATTTAATCTTAATGTCAATTTTGTTTCCATACTAATAATATTTACGTGCAAACATACAAATATTATACGTCAAACCAAAATTTGAAGGTAGATTTTTGTTTTAAGCTTATTGCCAACGATTCGAATAAAGCGAAAGGTGAGTTTATTTACCTTATGCGATTATACCGGATTAATAATTTGCCTACAATTTTCAACCTATATGTAAAACATCCAAATTATCCATCGGGCTTTTTATTTTTGTAAGTTTAGTGCTTGTTCATTAAACATTCAATAAGCAACACAGCACCAATTACCAATTACCAATTACTAAAAATGTCAAATAATCAATAACTTAATAACCAGCAACTTAATGACCAATCCCTAATCGTCTCAGTTTTTAACACACCTAACTGACATGCCCCATGATTTTGGTCGTGTCCGTCGGAAAATATGTCCGCTACCATCACGCATTTGGCGATACCATGCATGTGATGAATTATCGGTTGCAGTCCAGAAAAAAGCTTGCATTCCCATTAGGAAATAATTAGATGGTGGGTTCCGATAGCCCCCTTCATCATCGCTTGGCAGATGCCAACCTTCAGGACAAGCTTTTGATGCCGCTTCCCATCGGTATAAACGCCCATATTTTTCACAATTTTCTGTTTTTTTCGCAAAACAATATGATTTCTCAATATTATAATCAAGATTTTCTGCCATCCATATTTGTTGGCCTATTTGTATTGTTTTATACGTTTTACCATCACGGGTATCAACTACTGAACCATTTTGCGCAGTTAATGAAACACCGGAAATAAGAAATAATGCACTAAATATTATTAAAACCCTCATTTTATTTTAATTAATTGTTACGATTCTTTAATTAGTCAATTTATTCCATAACAGTTCCTAAATTCTGTTATTTTATGAAAAAAAGAACGACAAAATTATGTTTTTTATTCATTTTTGGGTTTAAATTGCTGTTTTTTATCATTTTTTAACAAAATTTGTTAAACTTTTCTGATTTTGAAAAGTCAAAGATCATGTTGGTAAGGGAGGCGGATACGTATAAGGTCATGCGATTTTGGTTTGGATGTTCTTTGATACCCTTAAATCCGCAGGTCTGTTGATAAACGTCTGGTAGTCAGAGCCTCATTTGCTAGATTAAAGTAAAACTTTTTTGGCGTTAACTTGCTGTTAGTTAGTTTGTTGAGGCTCTGGCTTGCGGAAATTAGAGATGAAAATAATCAGCTGTTTTGTGTTAATTGGCAGGTAATTAGTAATTAAAACGCAAGTAAAAATTTGAATTGGTGTCATAATAAAAGTAAGGTAATTTAGGCATACAAAAAATATTAGTGTAAATGACCATTTTGAAGGTTGCCATTAGTTAAAAAATTATGATAAAGAGCGCTTTGAGTGAATGGAAGATATTGAAATAATAGATATAATAGCTAGGAATCAGTCTGCCGGCTTTAAAATTTTGGTAGATAAATATCAACTGATGATTACAAACACCTGTTATGGTTTTGTACGCAATAGGGAAGATGCTGAAGATATTGCCCAAGAAGTGTTTATTGAGATACACAAATCGTTACATAAATTCAGGAACGAGTCAAAACTATCGACATGGTTTTATAGGATCAGTGTAAACAAATCGTTGAATTTTATTAGGGATAACAAGAAAAACAGCTGGTTCCAAAGCCTGGATATTTTATTTGGTGCCGACAAAAGTGAAGGGAAAGTAATTGAACCTAACGATACGGATAGTAATAAACCAGATCGCATTATGGAGGATAAAGAAACTGGCGAGTTTATTTTTGAGGCAATTAGTTCTTTACCGAAAAATCAAAAAGTGGCTTTTACTTTGCATAAATATGAAGATCTGAGTTATAAAGAGATTGCAGAAGTTATGGAACTTTCACTTTCATCAATTGAATCGTTAATGTTTAGGGCAAAGAAGAATTTACAGGGGAAACTGATTAAATATTATAAGAATTTATAAAAATACCGCAAGTTTATAATTTATGCGGTGTCATAATAATAAAATAAAAAGCAAAAAGATGAAGTGCAAAGAAGTTGAAAATAATTTAATTTTTTTAATAGAAGGTGATCTTGATGAAAAAAAGATGTCTGATATTAAGGCACATCTTAATAATTGCAATAATTGCATGGAGTTATATGAAAAAATGAATTCTGATTTTTTATTATTGAATAATGAAAAAATTACAAAAACAAATCCATTTTTTTATGCACGTTTAGTGGAACAGGTTAACCAAAAAGAGAACAATCAGGACTCAATAATCAGGCTTAAAGCCAGACAATTTTATACTCAGGCGGCGGTGTATGCAGCAGCTGTTGTTTTGGCAATATTTTTAGGGGTTGGTTTAGGATCCGATTTAAATACCAATAATGAAATAGTTATTGATTATTATGAGTTTGCAGATTCTTACAATCTAAACCAGCCATCAGAAAATATTTATGAATTAGAGATAGCTGACAGTGAGGGATTACAAACAGATTTTAATAAGTAAAAATTTAAGCATCAACTAATTTATTATGGATACAATAACAAAAAAAAGGTTTTTGATCGGAACAATTATAATACTCATTGTAATTAATATTTCAGCACTTGGTACAATGGCCTTTAATAAATATCAGCAATCACAAAATGTAGGGTTTAATAACGATACTATACAAAATCAAAATAA
>NBLH01000067.1 GCA_002084525.1 Bacteroidetes bacterium 4572_117
AAAAAAAAATGAGAATTATTCTAAATCTACGGTCAAATCAAGTTTTAAACGAGCTTGTATCAGCATTATTAGCTGACAGGAAGATTCAAAAACTTGTTGAAGATAAGCAATTGCTTTTAACCGTCGCACCCGACGCTGTAATTGGACAGCCAATCCAAACTGATGAAACCCACGAGTCTCGTAATTTTCGTCAGGATAAAACCGAAAATGATCATCCTTGTAATCAAACTTCCAAATCTGAGCGGTTTTTGAAAGGACCTCTATTGCGTCATGAGACTTTTTGCGAATGTCCCCCTCCGTATCCGAACGATGGGCTTTAATTTCTATTCTGAATTTAAGTAATTTCTTTTCATCCATAACAATAGTTTTTTTGGTTAGTAACGAAGCCCCTAAAGTAGTAAAATATTTTGTAAGCGTACCTTTCGACTTCGCTCAGGGTAAACATCGGAACACGCAGGGGCACTATTTGACAATATTCAATATTCAATTGACAATATTCAATTAAAATGACGGAACATTATAACGACATATTATGTATTGAAGCGGGCTGGATGACAGGGGAAGGTGGTATTTTGGGCTATGACAATCTTCATAAGCTTAAAAAAAGAGGCCATTTAAAGCAATTGCGCAAAGGTGGCAACGGGCGCACCGCATTAATTGAATACGATAGCATACCGGCACGTTTCAAGGCGAAGATAATTGAAAAAATAGGCGACCCAAGGGGTTTTGCAAAGCACCAACAATTTCGCAAGCACCTGGTACCCGACCGCAAAGCAATTGAGTACTTTGGCAACTACAAGCTCAAAAACGGGCAATACCTGCCTACCGAAAAAGCAAAAGAATACCACACCAACGCCATGTTTTTAAATGCGCTTGATATTTTGCCCGAAAAAACACTTGCCTACCGAAAAAACCGTGGCGGCAACCGGGCAGGCATTTGGCAAGCATTAACCGATGTGGTAAACGATTTAAAAAACGAATTTGGGCACAGCTTGCCGGGGAACCAATTAAGGTTGCGTTCAAAATTAAAAACATATAACACTGTCGGCTACCTTGCATTGATACACCGCAACTATGGCAACCAGTACAGCCGCAAGGTTGACGAAATGCTTGAACGCCTGATATTGAGCATATATGTAATGAACAACAAGCCCTATATTAATATGGTGCTTGATATATACTTGGCTTTCCTTGCCGGGAAAAACAATATTGTTGATGTTGAAAGTGGCGAAATATTCCAAAGGGGCGATTTTTGGAACGATAAACGTGGCACTTATATCACCGTAAGCGATGCCACGGTCTGGAATTATATAAACAACCCTAAAAACCGCCCGGTTGTAGACAGTAAACGAAACGATTCGCATTATTTCAATAACTTGCACCGGCCGCACCACCACAGGCGGATACCTGATTTTAGTTTAAGTAAGATTTCTTTTGATGACCGAGACCTTGTACGTAAAATGAAAGATGCAAAAGGCCACACCATGCGTGCCAAAGCTTATTACGTATACGATGTTACCAGTGGGGCTTTAATAGGCTATGCGCACAGCAAAAATAAAGATTCCGACCTGTTTATTAGCTGTTTACGCAACATGTTCACTTTTCTGCATAAAAATAATATAGGCATGCCTATGGAGGCAGAGGTCGAACACCATTTGGTCAACCAATATCAAGACGATATGATGAAAGCAGGGGTTGTTTTCCCTTTTGTTAGGTTTTGTAACCCCGGTAATTCTCAAGAAAAACGTTCAGAGCATTTCATCAAGGCAAAAAAATACGGTTACGAAAAACGGTACCAGACAGGTATTGGCCGCTACACCCTATCGGAAGCAAACCGCCCAAAACAAGATAAAGAGTGGAAAGCTGAGGGTATGTCCGTAAAAGAAAAATATTACACTTACGAGCAGCTTGTTGCCGATGATATTTACACCATAAACAAATACAACGAAGATTTGCACCCCAACCAGAAAAAGCACAAAGGCATGAGCCGCATGGACGTGTTAAAAATGAAGCTGAACGCAAACCTGGTAAGCCTCAAAGAGGAACTTTTGGCAAGATACATTGGCAACAGCACAGAAACATCCGTAAGGAGAAACCAATACGTAAGGGTGCAATATGAAAAATACCAGTTACCAAACTTTGATGTATTGGGCAGGTTAAAGCCAAACAACTATAAGGTTACGGCCTACTATTTACCTGATGGAAGCGGAAACATTGACAATGTGCACTTATACCAGGGCTTGGAGTTTATTGGTACTTGCAATAAAATTACACAATACAACGAGGCCACAGCCGAACAAACAGACGAGGACTTACAGGCTTACCAAGACCAAGCAAAATACGTATCGCAGTTTGATAAAAAAATAAAAGAGGGGCGAAAAAACCTATCAAAACTAAAGATTGTTGAAAATGAAGATTACAAAGAGCCCGAAACAGTAGAAATACACCAAAGCCAACCAATTATTGACGATTGGGGCACCGATTATAGCAATGCTGAATATGAGCGGCAAGATGCGGTCGAAGATTTATAACGAATGACTTAATGACAATTATAAATTAAAACACCAAAATTATGAAAATTACAAACCAACAAAAGAAAATTATTGTTTCCGAACTAAGGAAGCGGCAAAAAAATTACGAAAGCCAAAGCCAAATGGCAAAAGCCTTTGGTGTATCGGCAGCCCAAACCACCCGGATACTAAAAGGTGAGGTAAACAGGGTATTGAGCGACGAAAACTTTTTAAGGCTGGCAACCGAGCTTGGCCTCGATTTACGGGGTTACCAGTGGAAAACTGCAAAAACACCTGTTTTCAATAAGGTTTATACGCAATTGCAAGTGTGCCAAAACGAGGGCATAAGCGCAATGTTGGTTGACAATGCCGGTGTGGGCAAAAGCTACACCGCAAAAGAGTATGTAAAAGAAAATGCCAATGCTGTATACATTGATTGCAGCCAGGTTAAAACAAAATTGATATTCATTAAAGAAATAGCGCGCAAGTTTGGTTTGAACGCAAAGGGGCGGTATGCCGATATATATAAAGATTTGGTGTTTTATCTTAATACATCGGTAGCCCCTTTGATTATACTTGATGAAGCCGGCGACCTTAAACCGGATGCTTTTCTGGAACTTAAAGCACTGTGGAACGCCACAGAGGGGCTTACAGGCTATTACATGATGGGGGCAGATGGTTTGCGTGCGGTTGTGGAGCGCAACATTGAGCTAAGGAAAATAGGTTATACCGAACTGTTTAGGCGGTTTGGTGAGCGTTTCCAGCAAGTAACCCCGGTTGGCAAAGAAGACCTGGACAGCTTTAAGCGCCAACAATTAAGCCTTGTGGCAAAAGCAAACGGCATGACAAACATACAGGAGCTTTATGCCAAAACAGGGGGTAGCCTTACAAGGTTGAATATCGAATTCAAGAAACTTAAAAGAAGGCAAGTTGCATGAACAAAGGATATAGTATGAGCCAATTTTACGACAAAAAAATAAAACCGCTTGGTTTTACAGGCGACTGGTTGCAACTGGTTGGCGACATAGAAAGGTCAGGCGGTTGGTTGGTATGGGGGGCTTCCGGTAACGGAAAAACGGTATTTGCCGCAAAACTGGCAAAGTACCTGTCAGGTTTTGGCAGGGTATTGTACAACTCGCTCGAAGAAGGCTTTTCGCTAAGCCTGCGCAGGGCTTTTAAACTTGCCGGCATTACAGGCAAGGATAAAATAACGTTGCTTGACAAAGAAGATATTGCAGATTTGATTGAACGCCTACGTAGGCCCAAAAGCCCAAATTTTGTAATAATAGACAGTTTGCAATACAGCGGACTTACGGCTATCAGTTATAAAAAGCTTATAGCCGAATTTAGCAACAAGTTGTTTGTTTTTATAAGCCATGCCGATGGTAAACTGCCTGCCGGGCGTACCGCCAAAACAATAAAGTTTGATGCAAACGTAAAAATTTGGGTTGAAGGTTACAGGGCTTTTGCGGTAAGCCGATACGGTGGTGGCGAACCATACAATATTTGGAAACAAGGGGCAGGGGATTTTTGGGTTAAAAAATAAGCACATGAAAACAGGCAGCCAGGTAGCATTAATAGAAGATACCGAAACTTGCAACCACAATTTTGTTGCAGGCGAAATATTTACGGTGGTAGCACCTGTTTGGGCTGATAATTACGGCAAACAATACACCTACATAGAAAACACGCAAGGGCTAAGGATAGTGATAGGCGTGGATAGGGTGGCTTGCTTAAATGATTAATGGATAATCAGCGAAGCGAAATGACCAATGACAGCGAAGCGAAATGACCAATTACTAATTACTAATTACCAATAACATGAAACGTACCATAAAACAAAACAGCAGGTTGTACCAATTATTAACACAGTTGGGCATTAACGATGACAATAAAGAAGACATGGTTTATTCTTTCACCAACGAGCGTACAACAAAAAGCTCTGAAATGACCTACGTGGAGTGCACTTCTATGATAAAAGTATTGGAACGGCAATTAAGCAAACAGCAGAGGCGTGAGGCCGAACTTAGGCAAAAACTTAGGCGCAACGTATTTAAGCTTATGTTTGACATTGGCAAGCTGAATAGCGCAATGGACAACCCCGAAAAAATAAAGGTGATAAACGCCTGGATAGAAAAAATGTTCAAATTCAACAAACATTTCAATTATTTAAGTACCGCAGAACTGGGCAAAGCAATAAAACAGCTTTACACAATACGCAGGAATTATAACGAAAAAGAAGACAAACAGGTTTTATGCAACTAAATAAAAATGATATGGAAATAAGGATAGGCACATTGGCATCGTACGAAAAAGCACAGATGCAACTACTACCAAGCGTATCGCTGGTAATATACAGGCACGGGCATACGCATTACAACATACAGTTTGCCTTTTTGATGTGGGCAATTGATATAGTGATTTTTAGGAAACAACTTAAATTTTAAAAAAATGGCAAGATTAAACAAAAACAACTCAGTACATAAAGAAATTGAAGATGCTTTTAAGCCAAAATTTGTAAGGCGGTTTTACAGCACCTTAGACAATGCCAAAAATGCGGCACACGAGCTTTTTTCAAAGCTTGGCGTTAAACAGGCCGTGTATGTTTTTAAATCGGGTTACGGGCACATGCAGCACCGCTGCGAATATTCGCTAAGGTTGCTTAGCGAAGGTGTTCGGCCAGATTCAATGGCAATTATTTACACAGTAACAAAATAAGCCATGATAGTTATAGCAGTGATATTGATTTTGTGGGCAGTTTACGACTGCATACCCAAAGAAGATAGGACAGACACGAGCGTACGCATGGATTATAAGATAAAAGACAAATAAGCACCCCCTATTAGTACTAACTGTCAAAGCCCCACTAAAAGCGGGGCTTTGACTAAAATTAAATAAAATTATGAGACAAAAAGGTACAACATGGACAGATGCAAACGGTAAGGAGATACCTACCTATGCAATCAACCCTGTTTTAAAAATCGAAGAAAAAAGCGTGCATAAAATAGCACGGATTGCGCTTAGGGCAGAAAAAGCCCTGCAAGACTTAATTGAAGCGGCTACAGAATCGCACGCCCTTGTATTTGACGCAAAAATTAAGGATGCTGACATAAAAGGGCACAAGCACCCATCGGGCGGGTTGACAATAAACAGTTTTGACAACACCATTGAGGTTAAGATAACCAAGCCCGACACTATGTATTTTGACAATACATATACCAAGTTGGTTAAACAAAAGTTTGACGAATATTTTGCAGGCCTTAACGCTGGCAACGAAACAGCCGCATTTTTAAAAGATTTGGTAAACGAAATGATGTTTACCAGTGGCGGCAAGCTTGACAACAGCAAAGTGTTAAAATTACGAAAATACCGCGATCGTATTGCAGGCAGCAAAATGAGGATAAAAGGCAAAGCATTTATTGAAGCCGTGGACTTGTTTGATAAGGCAATAAAAAACAAACCAGGCGGTACAGGTATTTATGTTTCGGTATGCGATAAACCGGGCGATAAAAAAAGGCGTGTGGCACTTAAATATACAGATGTTTGATATGGTACTACTAATAATGTTGGCAATTTTGGCGCTTGTGTTTTTACGCAATGCCTTTAACAGGAAAAACAACGGGCGTGCGGTTTATTTCACTTTGTTTTTGTTTATGTTGTTTGCTATAACCCTTACTTTGTTATGGTAATACAAACACATATCGATGGTAAAATTGATGTTGAGATAGACGCAGACACAATAATAAAAGAGCTTAACGAACTAGATTTGATAAAACGTTGGGCTTATGTTGCAAAAATACTTAACAACATACACCTAAGGGATGCCGAAAGTTTAGCACAGGGGCAAAAAATGGTGCTGCATGATTTTTTGCAAACACATTTAAAACTTTATAAATGAGAAAATACGTACTTACAAGCCCCGATTTTACAGGGGAGTTGATTTTTGGGTATAACACCGAAGGCGTGCTGGTTTTTTTTGAGAATAATGCCGTGCTGCAAAACGCACACTGGCAGTATTTGAGCAAAAACATGCCTTTTGTTGATACGGAACTTAACGGGCTTGTTAAAAAAGGTACGGTAACCGAAATTACCGACCTTACTTTTGCCCGGTTCTGGAAAGAGTTTAACCATAAGGTAGGCAATAAAAAACGCACCGAAAAACTATGGGTTGCTTTACAGGAAAGCGAACGCATAGCAGTTTTTGAACACCTGCCCAAATACAACTATTACCTAAAAACACACCAGGGCCTTATGAAAACATATCCCGAGACCTTTATTTCGCAAAGGCGTTGGGAAAATGAGTATTAAATAAATAATGTAGAAACAATGAAAAAATCAACATTAATAAAAGGCTTTACATACCAGAACATTATCACAAAAGTACGGGTACTTGTTTTGGATGTTAAAAAAAGCGAAAACACAGGCTACGAAACCGTAGATTACGAAAGGCTGCACGATGGCGAAGAATTTACCAAGCCTAGGCATGCATTTGCGAAAATTTATAAACGGGTTAAAACAGAAACAATATGAACAAAATAACAGCAAGCGATTTAGCTTTATTGGGCTTTGAGCCCACTATTGATTACGGGAGCAACTCATTGGATGGCAACAAAGATTTAAAATTTGAATGCTGGAAAAAGAAAAAAGGCCAAATGGAAGTTCGTATGGACATTACCTACAACTTAGACAAAAACGGGGCTTGGAATGGCATAACCAAGGGGGCTGTAGAGTTGTCTATTGATGGCAATTACCTGCCGATTGACCATATAAAAACCCCGGGCATGGTAAGTTTGTTGCTTTTGGCCCTAGGCATGCCATAAAAAAACCCGGTGCCATATTGCAGGCATAAACCGGGTAGTGTTGATGGAACGGCACAAATATAAACAAAAACCTGCAATATGGCATATACCGTTAACAATAAATTACAAACAATTTATATAGTACAGGAGTATTACCTGTTGGCTAAAGAGCGGGGCATAACCACAAAAAGGATATGGCAGGACGTAAATAGCCTTTACCCTATGCATATCTCTACCTTTTATAATTATTTGTCGATAAATGCCAGGGCAAAATTAAAACAGCTTGGCACCGATTTTAACGAACTTGAAAAAAAGAAAAACTATGTTATTGAAACCTTACAGGGCACTAAAAACACAACTGCAAAACATTACAGGGGTGAAACAAATAGAGTATTTTAACGACCAATACAGCGGTGTGTTGCATACCGCCCCGGTATTGTTTATTGAGTTTCCTGATGCGCTGCAATTTGAAACCTTGGACAAAACAACGCAACAAGCCTTGTTTAAGGTGCGCATACATGCCGTAGGCAAGGTTATGCACAAAGCCGACAAAAGCATAAGCGAAAGCAGCCTCGAAACCCACTTTGGTATATGTAACGATATTTGGCTGCGTTTGCAGGGTTTCCGTGCCGAGGACAGCGGCAAGATGACATTTAACAGCCTAGCCCGTACCACCTTTGAGCACCACCAAGAACTAAGCGGCTTTATGGTAACCTACCAAGATTTTGAAGGAGTTGTTTACAGCTATGCACCCGACAAACAAGCAGTAGCCAAACCAAGTGTTGAAATTATTAAAACGTAATTATTATGAAAACCAACATACACGAATTTCAAAACAGTTTAAGGAGGCTCGAAAGTGTGTTTGAGCACATGGTTAGTGATGTAGCCGTTTTGGCAGCCGACCAGTTTGACCAAAATTTTGAACGCCAAAGCTTTTTTGGCCAAAAATGGGAACCAAGCGAGTATGTAAAACGTACCCGTCCCGGTGGCAGCTTGCTGGTTAAATCAGGACATTTGCGCAGGTCTATAAAAAAGCAAATAAGCGGCAGCCGCATAACATTTATAAGCAATGCACCTTATGCCGAAATACATAACCAAGGCGGCACGATAAACCACCCCGGCGGCACGGCTTTTTTTAAAAAGAAAGGCCAAACCATTTGGGTAAGCAACCGCAAAGCCATGGGTAAAAAATACCCACGTACAAAACCGCATAAAATTGAAATGCCGCAACGCCAGTTTATTGGCGACCACCCAAAACTTGAAAAAATGATTGAAAAAGAAATCGAAGATATAATAACTAAAGCTTTTAAATAATGGAAAAAATGGAAGGATTAATTAATGACCTAATAAACAAACTTGATGTTTCATCTGATGCCCTTCTTATAACTTTATTGTATGAACACAATAGAATTTTTAAAGGAAAAAGGCCTTTTGAGCGAAGGCTGCAAAGAACTTGATATAATATCAGGTGGTGAACTATTTGTTTTAAATGACTTGCTTGATGAATACGCTCAGCAGCAAATAAAAGAAACAGAAAACACTTTTAAAACAAAATACGAAAAGTGCATTAATGTAATAAGACGTTTCGATGCTGGAATAATAGGGATGTATAACCTTTAAACAACTTTTTATGGAAAAATTTATTTTACAGCCATGGCATATAGCAGGCTTTGTTATGAGCTTTTTATTAGGTGTAAACCTTACGGCCACATTTTTTAGTGTACTGGTAAAAAGGCTAAAAAAGCAATTAGAAGATGAGCGTAAAAACAAAAAGGCAAATTAATAAGCCCTAGATTTTTTATAATGCCCGGTTCTGGGGGTAGATGATTTGCATGGCTCAAAAAATACTTGGTCGAGCTTGTATAGTTTTTTGTCTTTTATTGATAGGCAGATACAATCTGCGGGACGGAAAAAATCGTATGATTTAATAATGTGTTTATTTCCTGTCCCTTTAATACACACAAGATCGCCCTTGTTAAAAAGTCGTTTGGTTATTGCCCGGTTATGAATAAACTGAGCAATGCCCATAAGTACAAAAGGGGCTATAAGCAGTAATGTTACTTGCCAGCCTTCAAACGTATAAGTTTGGGTAAAAAAACCCGTAAATAAGTTTATCAGGGCAGACATAAGGCCAATGAAAGCACCCGAAACAAGTATGCTTATGTTTTTAATAATATTTACAACTTTATCGGTAATGGTTATCGCTTTTATTTCTGTCATAACATCTTAATTTAAACATCCAAATTTAACAAATTCTTGCATATGAAAAATAATTATCAAACAAGCTCGTCCCAATTTGGTTTGCAGTTATTTTCTTTAAGCCTGCTTATTATCTTTTTGCGTTGCTCTTTTTCGCTACGGTCTAAATTAATAAGGGTTTTTAAAAGTCGGGCACATATTTTTTGTTGGCCCATTTTTTCATTGGTAAGTACCAATTTATAAAAAAAACCAATAGTATAATCATAAATAAACATAACGGTAACAATACTAAAAATAAAAGCTATGAAAACAATAAAAAATTTATTAGGCTCAACAAATGCCACGGTTAAGGCCAAAACAACAAGCATGGCAAAATACCTTGCCAAGCGCAAAATCATGTCCCTTTTTGCGGGTTTTTCGCTGTTGGGGTTTTGTGTTTTTGTGTTTTTGTACCTGTTGTATAAATTAACCAATATTAGCGTAAGTATCGAGGCTATAAGCTCAGAGCTTATATTGCTTAGCATGTTTATAATATTTTCCATAATTGCGGTTGTTATAATGAATGAAACACTGCACGAAATTACAAAAAAATTAAACAACAATTAATTATAAACCCCGTTTCGCACCGTGGAATAGGTAACGTCTATTCAAGCCCTGTATTGGACTTTGACAACGGGTAAAGCGGGCAGCCGTTTTTTTCTGCATGCAAGTCAAAAAACAATACAATATGAACAATTCAAATGAAGCTGGCAACTTACTGCCAATCCAAGACAACAATGGTGAACCAACCATTGAAAGTACCGAAATAGCAAAAGAACTAGGTAATGAGCACAAGCACCTTATGGGATTGCTTAGAACCCATCAAAAAGCTATAGAAAAAGACTTTGGGGTTTTGCTGTTTAAAACGGCGAAATCTGGCAATCAGGGTGGTAGGCCATCCAAAGTAGCAAAATTGAATGAGGGTCATGCTATAGCTTTAGTAACCTTAAGCAGAAATACAGAACGCTCAGTCCCTTTAAAACTAAAAATAGCAAAATCGTTTATGTTTTTCAGGCAAAAGACTTTTCAGTTATCAAAAGCAACATCAAACAACCCTTTTTCTGAATTAGAGCAAATGGATTTTTATGATGAGCCTTGTTATTATTTAAGTGAAGTAAGCAATATTATTGGTGAAGAAATAACAGGGCAGCAAATAGGCGGTTATAAAAGTCATTATGATGATGCTTTTTTTAGAGATATTCATCGTAGGCATGTTGTAACTCATAATTTTGCAGTTTATTTGTTTATAAAAATGCAACACACTTTCAATCGTAAAGTATTGCGTGGCGAAGCTGATGTAAAGCAATTAAGTTTAAACTTTAACACGGAAGGAGGTACATTATGGCAAAAGAGATAGTAACAAACCGCCACGGGCTTGCAATAGAAATAGAAAATTTTTATCACTATGAATCACGCCAATTTCTTATTGATTTGCATAATACGGCAAAAATATTATTGTATAGGAATAAAAAGAAGCTTTTACCCAAAGCTGAGGAAATGCGCCAAATTTTAGCTATTGAAAGTTTAGGTGAAAAAACTATAACTAAAATGTTAAATTCACCAGGGTTTCTAAAAAAGGG
>NBLH01000068.1 GCA_002084525.1 Bacteroidetes bacterium 4572_117
GAAACTACCCACATGTCGCCTTTTAGTACCGCACCACCATCACCAGAACCACCCGAACTTGGAAACGCATCACCCGATGCATCATAAGCCCCTCTGTAATCAAGCAGCCCGGCTACTTTGCTGTCTATTTGTGTGTTTACCCATGCTTCGGTAACACCGCCACCGCCAACATTTGCATCTACATATTCCTTTATCAACCTGTTTGTTGGGTATTTGGTTACAGATTCGTCTAATGTCGTATTTTCTTTGTTGCCTGCATTTTCGGGCACGTAGCTTATATTGGTGTTCAAGCTTGACCAGTTTGCGGCTGTTTGTCCGGGTGTATCTGTTTCTGCTATAACAAAATCGCCAACCTGTATATTGTTGCCCCCAAGTGTGCCGGCAACCGAAACTACCCACATGTCGCCTTTTAGTACCGCACCACCATCACCAGAACCACCCGAACTTGGAAACGCATCACCCGATGCATCATAAGCCCCTCTGTAATCAAGTTTACCCAAGCTTCGGTAACACCGCCGCCAAATAAGTTGTTGTAGAGTTCGGTAAACATATTGTTTAGTTTGCCGCGTACAGAAAGCCCGCCCTCACCATTGTTTATTGTTTCTTTTGCCATAATTTATATGTTGTTTGTTTATAATTATCATTATTTTATCCGTCATTCCATACTTCCCCGTCAACCCATACCTTGTCATCATCCCAAAAGCCGTTATATAATATCCAATTGTTTTCAATTGTTGGTATATTGCCTGCACTGGCAACTGTTATTTTTTTGCGCCCGTAATATGCCGTTAGGCTTTTATCTATTATATTGTTTTCATCAATAGTTATAATGGTGCCCGGTGCAATATATTGGCCCAGGGCAAAACCATTTCCAATACATAGTTTTATCACCGCATCGGCACTGCCAAAGCATTGCAATGCAACATCAAGCATTGTTTGCCCCGCTTTTACCGTATATTTATAAGTGTTTTGCATTTATATCCATTTTATTGCCATCTATAGTAAAGGCCTCCAATTTTTTACCATCCATTTTAAGCATAAGCTTTACGTCCCGCTTTAGGCTTGATAAACCATTGCCCATTACGGCACTTAAAACATCTATGCCAAAAAAACCGTTGCGTTTTATTTGCCCCGGTGTAATTGTCAAGGCAATGCTTATGTCCTGATACAAGCTTTCGTCTGCTTTAAAATCGCCACCCTCTACAAGCAAATCGCCTGCGCTGCTTAAAATAATATCGCCCATCAATGTTTTATTTTGTCGTTTTCAATATCTGCTTTATTTGTTTGCGTTAATTGCCGTGCCGCCCAACTTGCCGAAGCCGCTTTTAATGCCGCCCCGCCATCATTAGGTATTGCAACCCATGAGTTTAGTGCGTTTTTAAGGTCATTGATATCGCTTTCGATATTGTTTAATTTATCGGTAAGCCCAATAACCTTTACCAAACCTGCATTATCCCCGTTATTTATAACAAAGCTGTCAACACCTGTTAAAATAATATCGGTTATCTCAGCATTAAGGCTGTTGGCCTTTGTTTTTATTTTTTCTACTTCCGAAAAAGCAGAAACATAGGCATCGGTTTCAGAACCTAATACGTACGAAACCAAAACCCAGGACCCGATAACAGGTACAATAAAGCTTATGTTTTCGTTATTGTCGATTACGGCACCTAGTCGAACATCTTCAATGTCGTAGCCGTCAATTGTAACTACGCAACTATGTTTGTCTTCATTAACAGACTGAACCTTTGCCGGTTCGGTAAGCACCTTGTTATTTTCGCTTATCGACTTTAATATTTTTATTATTTCTTCTTGTTGTTTGCTCATAGCTTTATCCCTAATTCTATTGTCCTTTGAAACCCCGATTGGCCAGAATCTGTTTTTACGCTTTCAATATAATAATCACCTTCCCTTGCAGGGTAACTACCGTCAGTAATTGTTGCCGACATACCGAAACGTGCCAGTGGTGTACCAAAAGTTATTAATGTTCCCTGATAACCCGTGTATTTATATTTTTTCATTTCCTCTGCGGCACATTCTTTTAGTTTGTTTTCATCTGTAATGCCCCTAAAATATAATGTCCGTTGCTCACCATCGGCATCACCAATTTCAACTTCGAGTTTTTTGTTGTTTTTTAACAACGATATTGCCTTTACCTTATACCTTATATCCTCTGCCTTTTTAAAGGTTAAATTGCTTTTTTTAATATCACCACTAATATCGTAAGCAATATTTCCTGTGTTGTATACATAAGCCAAGCCTACATACAATTTGCCTTCGTAATCAAAAAAGACCGTCAGGCCATAATTATCTTTTAATTTTTGTATGGCTTTTAACCCATCAATGTTTTTTAGTAAAAATGAATCAAATTTAATATCGGGGATGTCGGCATTAAGCTCAATTTTGCATTCGCCTGCTATATATTCAATTACATTTTTTAAGGTTTTATCTTTAAACGACTTGTTTTTTATTGATTTTCGCAACAAAAAAGCATTATCTTCGCATTCTATAACAGTTTTGTCTTTTGCGCTTACACTTTTTACATATCCGGTAAATTCAACATTGTAAGCATCGTTATAAGCCAGTTCTACCGTAACTTTGTTGCCCCGTTTTATTTTGTTTTCGAGGTTTTCTTTCTTTTTGTTTTCAAATACTGCGCTTAAAGGCAATTTAATAGTAGCTGTATCGCTAATTAAACGGCTTGTGCGTTCAATTGACAATTCGTTTACCTGGTTAAAAACAAAACCACCTATCGTTATTTTACAATTTAAACCCCCTAACAACATATTATTTTACTATTACATCAAAATCATCGTCGCTTACCATAGTTAATTCATAAGCCTGAACATTTTGGTATATTTGTTCAGGCACTTTCAAAGCTTCAAGCACCACCATGTTTATGCCCAATATTTCGCAAAGGTTGTTTACTATCGGCAACGATATGTCTTTTTCAAACAAAGCATGCAGTTTTTCAACTTCATCTACCGGATATCCATTGGTTTCGTTATCAATAATAAAACCCCTTATCTGTATTTTATAATCTTGGATATTTACAATTTCTTTTACAGTGCCCGACCTGCCAGTTACTGCTGTTTTTACTATATGTTTTTGTGCCGTAATATTCATAAACGTGTTTGGCAGCCACTGGTTATCTATCACCACAGGCATCCAAACCGTGTTGCCCAATAAAGTTTTGCCCACAAGGGCATCAGCAAGGTTATTGGCACGGCCCTTAAAATCGGGCAAGCTTAAATTACCCAAAGGGTAAGGCATGGCTACATAACCAAATGTTTTTGCATACAAATCTGTTAAATCAAATTCCATTAGCCTAGTTGGTTTGCAGAGTTTAAAATACGCAACAATGCCTTTTCTAAAACATCTTGCATTTCGTTTACACCTTCCTGTAAATTTTCGGAGTGTATATTTATTGCGTCCTGAAATTTACCAAGGTTTATTGTTATGTTTTTTTGTTGTTTGCCGCCAGAGGTAACAGAACTAATACCTTTTGACGTGCCGCTTCCCTTGTTTTCATCTGTAACTTTCCTGTTTGTGATTTCTTTTATTGCGTCCCAATCGGCTTTTGGCAGGTTTGTTTGTGCTACATTTTCCTTTTTTTTGGTTTTCTCCTTAAACCTTTCTGCCAAGCTGTTTTTATAACTATCACCGTACGCAACATCAAACGCCCCCTTTAAATTACTAAGGGTAAGTTTTTTTAATGCCGTAAGGTCTCCGCTCCAAATACCGTCCCATGCTTTTTTAATAAGCTTAAATATGGCCAAAAAACCAGAGCCTATTGCGGTTATTTTCATTTTTGTATTTACATAGAATGCATCAATACCCTCAAGAAGCCCAAAAATAGAACCTTTGGTAATTCCTATTTTGCCGCCAAGCCATGTAAAAATCTTTCCGACCAATTTCATGCCCTTGAACATGAAGGTAACAGTGTTCCATAATGCCGAACCTAAAGCCCCTACGGCATCACGTAGCAATTCGCTTTTATCCCATGCACGGCTAAAGTCTTCGCTTATACCACCTGTCCAACTTAAAATTTTTTCAAGCACCGTGTTTACCACTGGCAAAATTGCATAACCAAGTTTGGTCATGCCAGCCTGGATCATGTTGCTTAGTTTTTTTATTTTAGTAAGCGGGTTCGAGCTTTTCTCTAAAGTGCGGTTCAGCTCACCACCTGATTTGGCCACGTAGTCGATAGTTGTTTTTAGCTCATCGGCATTGGCCGCCATTATCGACATGCCAAGTGCGGCCTCTTGGTCTAAGCCTAGGCTTTCCAGTTTTTTAACCCTCTCTTCATCTGTGAGCCCGTCTAAGGAGCTACTTAGCTCTTTGCTTATTTGGGTAATTTCTCGCATCTTACCGCTTGCATCAAAAATTTCGACACCTAGAGAGTTGAAGTTTTTACGGACCGTTTCGTTACCAAATGATTTAAACACGTTCTGGAGTGCTGTCGTACTTGCTTCGGCCTTTAAGCCATTTGCTGTTAAAAACGCAAACGCCCCGGCAGTTTCTTTAAAACTTGTGCCAAGGTTATTTGAAATAGGTATTAGTTTTGGCAGATAATTAGCAATATCGGGGAATTCTGTTTTACCTTTATTAAGGGTAGCGAACAAAACATCCATAACCTCAGTAGCATCGGTATTTGCCTTGCCAACTGAATTTACGATATTTACCGTTGCATCGGCCACGTTGTTGATGTCGGTAAAACCCGCCTCGGCACCTTTTAACGATGCTTTCATTATTTTCATGCTGGTAGGCAAATCGCCACCTGTGGCTGATACGATTTTATAAAAAGCATCGGGTATTTTTTCTAAATCGGTGCTCGACTTTGCGCCCATGCTAATCAAATCATCCCTAACATCTTTTATCTTATCAGGTGATAATTGCAATGTGCCGTTCACCTTAGCCATGCCCTGCTCAAAGTTCATAGCTTTAGACGTGGCGCTTGTTAATACCGCACCAACACCTACAACAGCACCTGCGGCTATTCCTGCAGGACTTGCCAACATTGACATAGAACCGCCAAGTGCAGGTATTTGGTTTGAAAGTTCTGAACCAAAGTTTTTAATACCACCTTTAAAACCACCTCCTCGTTTTGATTTATTTAGTTTCCGTAGTTTTTTCTCAGTGGCATCAATCTCTTTTTGGTAATGCCTGATACCTTGTGTAGTGAATGCATTGGCTTGTTTACGCTTTAAAACATCAAGTTCGTTTTCAAGCCCTTTAATAGATTTGGGTAATAAATTGATTTTGTTTTGCGTTTTCTTTACAGAACTATTAACTTTGTTAAACCCAGCCCCCATTTTTCGTAAAGGGGCAGTGGTTTTATCAAATAACTCTAATATGAACGTTAATTTTTTTGACATATTAAAAAAGGTAATTAAGCTGCTTGTTTACGCAATTATTGTTGCAATGGGCTTATTATTTGTTGTTGTTTTTGTAATGTACCATGACCCTCTTTGGGGCATTTTTTTAATTCCAGTTGCGGTTATAGTATTTATAGGTTTAATAATCGACAAGCTATTTTTCAACAGCTAAACTTTCTTGTTTTCGTACCCAAACCAGTTCTTGCCAACATTGCGCCCATTCAACATCACTTAAGTTGTCGGGGTTTACGTGCATATAATAACGCAACTGTGCGTTAATTTGCCTAATCCAATCGTGTTTGCCTACCTCCGAACCCCCTACAACTTTTCCAGTTTCCCGGTACTGACCTTAATGAGTTCATCTAGCTTTGCAGACACCCCAAGAAACCATGCATCGTCAGTTTTGAAGCGTTCATCGCCACCAAGCCAACAATCTTCAAGAATGATTTCGTTAAATTTAATAGGGTCATTGCCGGCAGCAGCTTGGGCATAAGCAAGTGTTTTTCTATCTGCCAATTTCAGGTAACACACAGCATCATCCTCGTTAGTAAACATAAAAACATCACCATGCTTCTTTTTCCAAGCTTCTATTTGTGCTTTTGTTATTTTCATTTTTTTTACAATTGTTAGTTAGACATTAATCATTAGTCAGGGTCATTAATCAAACCCTATCTATACCTAAAGCGATAAAAGGCAGTGTTATTTCTGCAAATTTGTCGTTCTGGTTCATTGCCCTTTCCACTTCGGTAAATTCGGCAAACTTTATTGTGTAAATTGATTTAGTATCACCTAATTTAGGCGCAAATGCAACCACTATATTAAAAGCGGGTAAATCAATAATATCGTTACCCGTCCCGGCAGCAATGGTCAAAGCTTCAACTTCGCTTTGCAGCAATGTGAGCTCACCCTCATAGGTTTTGTTGCCGTGGCCAATGCCAACGGGTTCGTTGCCCGATGCATGTATCACCTCTTTTTCTTGGCTGCTTTTAAACTTCACGCCCCTGGCACCGGTAACAGACCTGCCAAATAATACTATATCAACATCGGCCCATGCGTATTCTTTCGTATTAATAGTCATTTCTTAATTATTTAAAGGGTTGTTAAACCCAAGGTTAATTTCAATTTCTTTTGAATACCCAACAGGTGTTACCCTTATAGAAACCACAAGGTTGTTGGTTGCCAGTATGTTTTGTGTTTCGTCTATGCTGCATTTTGCCGCGCTTATTTCGTTTTTGGCGGTCATGGCTTGGTTTAACACATTTTCAATTGCTGCTTGTAACGATTTTACATAAGCTGCCGATAAAGTGCCATCGGTATTAATCAATACTTCATCGTTTACTTCATTTATGTAGGTTGCGTATGTAAGCGTAAAAGCTTTGTCTATCACCCGGCCTTTTGACAAGGTGCAAAAATCGTCGGTCAAGGCGGTTGCGGTTAAGTCATCGACAAAATAATAACCTGATTTGCCAACATACCTACGTACAAACACAAAACCTTTATCGTAAATAGAAGCCCATGCAGTTTCTTTGCTTTCCGTAGTTTCGCCATCGGTTAGGTAAGCTTGTAAAATCCCGAGGTCGCCATCTTTTACCCTGCCAATATTCCTTTGTACAGGTATGGCGGCCAAACGGCCAAGCATCACACCTACATCGGCATTTTTGTTGCTGCTGCTGTGCCCGGTCAAACTAATTGCCACACGGTTGTCTGTGCGTTGGTGCAAATCGGCCAAATCGCCCGCAGCCCCCGACCACTCACGTGCGCCTATTACAACCCGTAAAGGTTTTATTTGTGCCGCAAAACTTTCTGCCAGTGCCTGTCCGGTTGTTACGGCGGCATAAACATCACTGTCCAAACCATCGAGTATTGTTGGGGTGTAGCCACCATCGGCCACACGGCTTACCGCCAAAACCCTTATTTTGCCATCGGCTGCATCCAATAAAGCCACTGCGTTGGCAGCTTCGGTAACATCAAGCATATCGGCCAAACTTACTGTTTGCGCCACAAGCATAAACCAAAGCTCTTTGCCTGTGCCTGCCACATCGTAAAACGACTTTATTTGCTTGTAAACATCAACACTGTTTGCAGTATCATAGGCCTCGTCTAAACCTAATGCCACAGCCCCGGCCAAACTAAAAATTTGCTTAGGCTCGTTTAGCGCAATTTGACTGGCAACCGCAACCCCCGAAAGCATCATCCCTGTAATACCGTCGCTTGTGCCGGGTGCGCCGCCCAATGCGCCATTTTCTATATTTATAATTACTCCTGGTAACATATTTTAAGAATTAAGGTTTATTTATTTGTTTTATTTCCAGGCTTATCTGCCTTTTTGGTTTCAGCTTCGGGTATATCCGCTGCAAAAACTTCATCCCTTGCAACAGTAACTATTTTTAAGGGTTTTTTTCTTTTGGCACCGTTAAGCCTGTTTGCATGATTTTCGGCTGCGCTTTTGTTTTTTGGTGTAAAAAACTGGCCGTCGCTAGTTATCAAAAGCGATTGCAATTTAGGCGTGTTATTAAATATGCCTTTTGCGGTTTTTTTTATTTCTGAATAATTCATCGTATTCTTTTTGTTGATTAATAAATCCTTTAATTTCTCCATTAAAATCCTTGAACATTTGTTCGGTTTGTGTAACAACCATGTTTATTGCATACTGTATTTCGTTAAGATAAGATGCTACCCGTTCGTAATTGTTGTCGTATATCTGCGACACGCCAATAACCTCGTTTATTTCGTGCGAAATACGGTCGAGGCGGGCTTCCCTTTTATCGAAAAAACCGTTATTGCTAAACATAACAAAATAGTATATATTAGCCCCGGTGTGGTCCCCGTACTCATGTTTCAAGTCGGCTTCTGCCTTTTTTTCAAAAGCGGTAACCATATCGTTTACATGTTTGTTTAAAAAAGCTATGAGCTCTGTTTTTGTCATGCCCACATAAGCTTCATTTTTAAGCAAATTATTAAGGTATTTTATGTCGGTGTTTAGTTTTGCCCTTAATAAAATTTGGAACACTTTTGTTTTTTCCGGTTCACCATCAAATTTTAGGCTGTCTATTTTTCGTAAATAAAACTCTTTACGGTAAAATACAGGTGCGGCATATAAGCTTAGTCGGCTAGTCCTGCCCATGCGCTTGGCAAGGCTTGTAAAAATACTGCGCCTTAACTTATCGTTGTTTAATATTTTATATGCTATAAAACCACCGCTGAGCACAATAAGTATAGCCCCTTGCAAACTGACAGGCAGTTTTTCGACAAACCTGATTATAAAGTCTATGAATTTTTCCATAAAAAGCTTAATAAAAGCTGGCGGGACAACCCGCCAGCCCTAAATACAAATACAAATACTATGAAAAGGTATCGTTAACAATTGCGCCAATAGCTTCCTGTGTTTTTGGCAATGCTATAAACCTTTGGTCGAAAGAAACCAAGTTCCTTTTGTTCAATGGGTCCTTTTTAGCTTCGGAATAACTCATATCTGCCGAACCTTTTGCCCTGAACATCCTTTTTGCGTAAAAAGCAACAGATGCATCCCTGTCGGTCCCGGCAGCTGCCGCCCCAAAAGCCTTTTTGTCAAAAGAGCCGTCATACTTAGGCATATTGACATATTCGTGTATTTCAAAACCATAAAGGTTAAGCACTTTGCCTGATTTAATATCTTGGTATTGTTTCTGGAAAGATTCCGAAACAAGCAATAAATCCTCTACGTGTTGTGGGCATAAAACCAAGATCCTATTACCATCGTTAGGGATTTTTAAGTCATCGAATTTTCTTTTAAGTTTAATAAGGTCGGCAATAAGCACCCTGTTAAAAGTGTTGCCGTTGTTACCACCTGTAGACCTTACAACCGGGGTCCCTGTGGCATCGGCAGCTGGTGCAAATGCATGGATGGCCCTATTTAATGCAGACTCAATCAAGGAGTCTTTGTGTAGCTCTATTGCTGCTTGTATTTTTGCATAAGAAATCGCGTAAAGCTCATCTTTGGTTATTGCCGTAGGTACGGTTTCCAACTTATCAAGCCCAATAGGGATATCAGAATCGCCTAATGCTTGTGGGGTTAACGGATAGGTTGTGTTATTAATCAAAACTTCGGGTTTAGCACCAATTTCTACAAGGTGTATTACATCGTTTTTGACATACCTGTCGTATTGTGGCACTTTTGCCAAAAATGACCCCTCTACTTTAAAGGCCTTTACTACTTCGCCAACCCAAACCTCGGTATAAACCCCGGCGTTTAAAACTCCTTGGGTTTTAGGTATAAAACTTGCCACTGTTAATACCGGCACTGTTACTGCCGGTGGTATCCCTACGGCGGTTGCAATAAACAAACCGCTGACCACTGCTAAAAGCATTGCTGTAAGAAATGAAAAAATAAATTTTGCTTTCATTATTAAATTTTTAATTGTTATTAATTACTGTTTAAATGTTGTTTCAAATAAAGGTTAATCTGTTAAATCGGGTTTTGTACCGTAATAAGCTGCATACAATTTTTTGTATTCGCCCGGTTTTTCATCCCTAAGTTTAATTTTATCCTTATCGGAAAGGGTTTCCCATGTAATTTCTTTTTCGGGGGTACCGCCCTTTCCAATTTTTTCAAGCAAACCGGATAAAGTAACTTCCGGGGCTTGTGTTTTTACTTCTTTTTCTTTTTCCTGCTTTTGGCCTGCCATAAGGTTGACAGTTTCAATAGCCAGGTCGGGGTCCTGTGCAAAAAGTTTTTCAAAATGCTCTTTGGTATCATCCGTGATAACGCCTTTTGCTGTACCAAGCCCAATAAACATAGCTTTTAATTTTTCCGTACCTGTTTTGTCGGTATCGGCTTTTGCTTCCTGCTTTTCTGCCTTTAATTCTGCAATTTTTGCAGAAATTTCTTTTTCGCTTGCGCTTTCAGGCAAGCCAAGTGATAATGCTATTTCCTTCATATTGTTTTCTGATTTTATTTCTGGGATTAAATTTTCGAGTGATCCTGCCGAAAGGCTGAGTATTTCACCATCGGCATCGTAAAGCCTCACCGCACTTGAATTTGACGGTACGGTTGCGGCTGCTATTTCCATTAATTCTGATTTTACTACGGTTGCACGGGTTTGCCCTTTTTTAATATGCTCTTGGTCTTTTTTATTTCGACGCACAAATCTCTATTCTATAATCCAAGTTTGCAAAAAAGTGTCGTACCCTACGACACTTTCATCGTACCCTACGACACTTTTTTGAATTTTCTGCACAAATTGCTGACTTTTGAAGCAAAAACAATGATAAAGGAATGGATTTACAAGCGGAGGCTTTTTAAAGCTATAACAAAGGCAAACAAACTAAAAAAACAAACAGGTTATAAAATGTTGGTGTTGTTAGTTAAAGGCAAGCCCCGTGTTTACTCAAAATTTCAACTAAAGCATTTAATAAAGACAAGGTTTTTTAAAAAAGGCACAAGTATACAAGGCCTTGAAAAACTAGCACTTTACAAATCATTTTAATATGGCAAAAAAAAACGAAAGGCGCACCGCCCGGATATTATATGTTGAGCAAGGCAAAACAGGCAAGGAACTGGTAACTGGGTGAGCAAAGGGAACTGGAAAAAAGCAAGAACTATACACATTGTAAGCCAAGAAAGCAAGCTTGGTAACCTTCAGGTGATTGTACACCAGTTGGCCGATGATAGGATAGAATTGCAAAAACAGCTGAAAGAAAACCTTACGGATGAGCAAAAACAGGAAATACGGGAACAATTGGCCGTAATGGACAAATCTTTATCTGATAAAATAAAGGATATTGAAAAAACAAAAAAGGACGGAATTGTTTCATTGGGCACTTATTTAAATGTAATGAAAAACATATTTAATGCCCTGCAACGCTACAACCCCGCACTTTATATTGAAACCATAGACTTTCAGGAGTTCCACCTTAACGAACAAAGCGCAATACTTGATTAATACATGAAAAGAGCGAGCAAAATAATAGCTGACGGTTACCTAAAACACTTACAAGATGTACGTGAGGGTAAAACTGTTAACCCACTTGAAACACCTAAAGAACAAAAAGAAAGGGTTGATAGGGCAAAGGTAGATTTTGCTTTTTTTGTAAAATACTACCTTTTTCATTATGCAGTTGGCCAGGAAAGCACAAAGCTTATAGAAAGTGCAGCTTTTCAAATTTACATTGCAAAAAAGGTGAAAAAAGAAAAACGGATAAAAGCTATTTTACGTTGGGGGCGGGCACAGGCAAAAAGTGTTATAGCCGATGTGTTTATCCCATTATGGTTGTGGATTAACGATGATATCCGTTATATGGTGATTATTGGCAACAATGAAGATAAAGCCAAGATACTGCAATCGGACTTACAAGCTGAATTTACGGCAAACCACCGACTGCAACACGATTTTGGCGAACAAAAAATCAACGGCAGTTGGGAAAAAGGTTATTTTATAACAAAAAACGGCTTTGTTTGTAAAGCAATCGGCTCTGGTCAGGACGTAAGGGGTTTGCGGATGCAAAACCGGAGACCCGATTATATTGTTGCCGATGACTTAGAAGATAAAGACACCTTAAAAAACCCAAAGCGGCAAGACGAAATTGCCAACTGGTTGCTTACTGCCGTAATACCGACAATGGACGGGCACAGGGCACGTTTTATTATGGCAAATAACCTGTTTGCCCCACGGATGATACAAACGGTTTTAGAAACATTGATGCCAAGTATTTTTATACACCGGGTTGATGCATACGACACCGCAACTTATGAGCCTGCATGGAAAGCAAAATACAACAAAGAGTACTGGAAAGATATAGAGACCGAAATTGGGAAACTTTCGGCTTTGGCAGAATATTGCAACCAACCACATATTGAAGGGAAAGTATTTAAAAAAGAACAAATCAATTTTTTAAAGAAATACCCAAAACTTAACCATTTTAAAGTTATTGTGGGGCATTGGGATATTGCCTATGCAGGGACTAAAACAGGCGATTACAATGCCGTAAGGGTCTGGGGCTTAAAAGAAAGCTCATTTTACTACATTCAAAGTTTTGTGAGGCAAACAAAAATGAAAGAGGCTTTACTGTGGATGAGCTATGTACAAAAAAACCTGCCGGGTTCCGTAATTATCCATTGGCGTTTTGAGTCGCAGTTCTGGAACGGTGCCGTAAGGGATGCAATAGAGGAAGTTGAAAAAGAAACCGGGGTTAAATTGAACCTTGTTAAGGTTGATACCCCAAAAGGCAAAAAATATGACCGTATGATGCGGACCCAGGTATATTACCAAAATGGCCGTATCAACTATCCTGAAAAAATGTTGGGCGATAACGATACCCAAACGGGTTTGCAACAATTATATGGGGTTGAACCAGGTTACCGCACCCACGATGATGCACCGGATGCAGACGAGCAGGCAATAGCATATTTAGAAAAACACATAAGGCGGGGTGGTTCGGGGCCACGCTCAGGAAAAATGAACAAAAACAAAAAAAGAGGTATTTAAAATGGTTTTTATAACAACAGATGATTTTAACCGGAAATTTTCGGAAGACATAAGGGAACAAATAACAGAAAGCGACACCACTATACTAGATGATGCCGAAGCCGATGCTATGGCTATTGTACAAGATGCTTTTAGCCAAACTTATGACCTTGATGCGGAGTTTGCAGAAACCGATGGCGACAGGCATAAAAACTTAATACGGTGGATGCTTAACCTTATGGTTTATTTTATTTACGAACGTGTACCCGATAACCAAGTACCGGAAAGGGTTGTTAAAAACTATGATGACACCATTGCCGAAATAAAAGGTATAGAATCGGGCAAAAAAAATACCACCCTGGCTAAAATAGTTGATGTAGACAGCGGAAAAACAAACACGGTGTTCCGGTGGGGAAGCAATACAAAAAGAAGCCATAAACCATAAATTGGTAACTTGTAATTAGAAATTGGTAATTAGTAATTAGCCCTTCGACTTCGCTCAGGGTAAAAAAAGCAACAATTATGTTTGAATTTTTTAAAAGAAACAAAATACCTGAAACAACAACACAAACTGTTGTTAAAGAACAAAAATTAGCTGAAACACCAAAGCAAGCCGAAAAAACACAAAAAGCGAGGTTCAGCAAACGAATAAGCGTTGAAAAACCCAGCCGGGCAGAAATGGAAATGGAAGCCCTGAAACTTGCTGTTGAAGTTGCCGAAAACAAAGACAAGCCGGACAGGCGTTTGATACTTGGCATTTATAAACAAACCATCAAGGATGGCCATTTAAGAAGCCAATTAAGGACTGCCCACAATACTATACAGCAATCAGAATTTAAAATAGTGGACGAAACCGGACAGGAACAAAAAGATAAAGCAATCCTTTTTGAGCGTTCATGGTTTACCGATTTTGTTAAATATGCCATTGATTCTGAATTTTACGGGCATTCGTTAATAGAACTGGCCTTAAAAGATGAAAAAGGTTTTACTGTTTGTACTTTGATACCCCGGTACCATGTTGTACCAAATACGGGCGAGGTTGTGTTTAATTACGATGAGGACAAAAAAATAAACTACCGTAAAAACCTTAACGCACTTGGTTTGATAGAAATAGGCGCAAATGAAGATTTAGGCCTGCTTGAAATTGCCGCCCGTGAAGTTATATGGAAACTTTACAGCCGTACCGACTGGTCGCAACATTCTGAAAAATTCGGGATGCCGCTTTTAAGTATCGAAACCGAAAGCGTAGACGACAAAGAACTGGACGCAATTGAGGACATGGCCGCCAATTTTGGCAACAATCTTTATGTGATACTGAACAAAGGCGACAAGGCAGAAATTAAAGAAACCGGGGCAGGAAGCGGCAACGCCCACATTATTTATAAAGATAAGATTGAAACCTGCAACGCCGAAATAAGCAAGCTTGTTAACGGCCAAACCATGACAGCCGACAATGGCGGCTCTTATGCACAAAGCGAGGTACACGAACGTATTTTAAACAATTACACCATTGCACGCCTTGGCAGGATACAAAGGGAGGTTAACGACAAACTGATACCTTATTTGATTGAAAATGGTTATGCTTTGCAAAACCTAAAGTTCCAATACCTTGACCTTGAAAAACAAAGCGAAAAACAAACAAAACCAACCGGGCAAACAGAAACGGGCAACGAAAAAAAAAAGCCCAATAACGAACTAACCGATTTAAGCCAGGACCTGAATATTATTTATGATGGCTTTAACGGGGGGGTGGAACTTAGCGAAAATAGCAGGATAAAAGGCATTTTTGATAAGTTGGTGCAAAAAATGCACCAACTGGCAGGCAATAAAAAACTACCCGAAAACATACTTGACCTACTGGGTGCAAACGATTTAATAAAAGAAACGGCAACAGTTTATACGGCTGCCATAAAAAAAGGTTTTGGAGTAAACTACAAACCCGACAAACTGTTTATAAACAAACTTACAAAATCGGTTTGGGTGTTCAGCGGTTTCAAAACCCACAGGCAGCTAAAAAACGTGTCGGAAATGCTTTACGACGGCAATGGCAACTTAAAACCGTTTTACCTTTTCAGGGACCATGTGTTGGATATACACAAAAACTACAACATAAACTATTTGAACGCAGAATACAGGCAGGCTGTAGGTGCCAGCCAAATGGCAAGCAAATGGCAGAGGTTCGATAAGGATGGTGATAGGTATTATTTACAATACCGTACAGCAGGCGATGAAAGGGTAAGGAGTTCGCACGTTGCCATGAACCGTACCACTTTACCCATGGATGATGCTTTCTGGGATGGTTTTTTCCCGCCAAACGGATGGGGCTGCCGTTGCAATGTGGTGCAAGTATTAAAAAGCCAATACAAGGCCACTGACAGCAAAGAAGCCATGGAACGTGGCGAAGCATCAATGACAGTTACCAACAAAAACGGTGAAGTAAACCAAAAAGCAACCGATGCAAACAAGATATTTAAGTTT
>NBLH01000069.1 GCA_002084525.1 Bacteroidetes bacterium 4572_117
CCAAAAATTGAATGAACTAACTTCCTTTTTTTCACTAAAAAAAACTCTTTAATATAATTTTGAATTTTTATTTTATCTTTGCAAAAAAAAATGTTTTTACAAGTATTATTAATTTCGGTTTTATTATTAGGTTTAGCTTTTGTGGGCTTTGCTGTTAAAATTATTTTCTTGAAATCGGGCAAATTCCCTGATACCAAAGTTGGTCACAACAAAGAGATGCGGAAACGAAAAATCTTTTGTATCAATACACAGCAAAAAATAATTGATAAAAACATAAAAAAAATAAAGCAGGGTAATAATCCCTCTTGTAGTTCGTGCACCTAGGAACTGTATAGGAATAACAGTTTTATAGCAAATATAACGGTCAATCAAAATTCGGGATTTTTATAATGCAAGTACTCCCTTTTCCAATGGTTGAATTAACAATTATATTACCTTTATGAGCAATCATTATCTGTTTTGATAGGCTTAAACCTATTCCGCTTCCTTTTTTCTTTGTTGTGAAAAATGGTACAAATATTTTGTCGATATATTCTGCGGAAATTCCTTCGCCATTGTCTTTTATGTTTATAAAAATTTCATTGTTTTCAGTGCCATAATCAATTATGATTTTAGGGTTGTTTTGTGTGTTAACAGCTTCAATTGCGTTTAATAACAAGTTGATTAAAACCTGCTCTAACATATCCTTATCTACAATAATAGTAAATTTACTATTTGGTTGATATTGAATGAGTTGAATGCCGCTTTCTCTTATTTTACTTTCTAAAAGTTTTATTACACCAATTATAATATCATTTAATAAAACTTCTTTTAAATCTGGTTTTGGCAAACTTGTAAAACTACGATAGCTTTTAACAAAATTCAACAAAGACTGACTTCTTTTTTCAATGGTTTTTGTGCTTAAATAAATATCTTCAAAATCAGAATCACTAATATTTTGTATCGGTACTTTTTCACCAGATTCACTAAAAAAAGTATCATTTAATTCTTTGCTTAACGAAACTATTGGTGTCATTGAATTCATAACTTCATGATTTAAAATTCTGATTAGTTTATACCATGATTCTTGTTCTTTTATGTCAAGTTCTTGCTTAATATTTTGTAACGAAACCAGTTTATAAAACTTTTTTCGCATAACAAAATCAGTATTTCTAATAAGTAAATGGCATGCTTCGTTATTACAAATTGTTTTAAGTGTTTTGCCTTCACCGGATTTAATATTTTTAAAATTTTCATATAAATGTGTATTAATATGTTTTAAAGATGAAAGACTCTGGATATTTTCAATCCCGAGTATTTTTTTTGCAGATGTATTGATTAAATTTATTTTTTCTGATTCATTAAAACAAACAATTCCGGTATTCAAATGTTCAACCAAGGTTATTAAATAGTTATAATGATTTTCTTTTTCAATTCTTACATTTTGAAAAGAATCAATAATTTCTGCAATAACTTCTTTTTGCTCTTTTAGTATTTTATCTTTTGGCAATATAAGTGATGTACTTGTAAAATCTTTATGTTTAATAGAGCGGAGCAAGAAATTGTATTTATTAAAGTATTTTTCTATTACATAAATTAATTCGATAATTTGAAAAAGGACAATTATTATAAAAACCGAAGGAGTTACAATATATTTTAAAACTGTGTATCCGAATATTATAATAAACAGTGAAACAGTGATTATTAATACTCTTATTATTATGCTGAATCTCAGGCTGTTGTAGGCTATATTCTTTTTTTTTACCACATAAGGCACATAAGGTCACATAAGATTATTTTCTATTGCGTATTTATGTGGTTTTATGTTTTTCATTGTATACTTTTAGGTACCTTCTGTGTTTAACTCCCATATTTTTCTAATTTTCTGTATAAAGTTGTTCTTCCAATTCCAAGTATTTTAGCAGCCTCGCTTAAATTACCTGCAACTTTAATTAATGCCTTATTAATGGCTTTTTTTTCAATTTGCTCTAAATTAAGCAGGTCATCATTAGTTTTATTGATTTTAGCAGTATTAATCAAAATATCTTCGGCTTTTAATAGTGTATTTTCACACATAATTAAGCTATGTTCAATTAAATGTTCCAACTCACGAATATTTCCAGGCCAATTATATTGTTGTAATTTTTTTATAGCCTCTTTTGATAATTTAGCACCTGCTTTTTTATACTTTTTTGCATATTTTCTAATAAAATATTCCGATAATAGCGGTATATCATCTTTTCTTTCCCGTAAGGGAGGAAGATGGATAATTATGGTATTAATGCGGTAAAGCAAATCCTGACGAAAACGGTTCTCCGTACTTAACTCGTCATAAAGTATGTTTGTGGCACAAATTAGTCGGATATCTGTCTTTATTTTTTTGTTTGAACCAAGACGATAAAATTCCTCATCCTGAATAACAGATAACAATTTTGATTGCATTGAAATGGGTAAAATCCCTATTTCATCAAGAAATAAACTACCTCCAGAAGCAATTTCAAATTTACCGGCCCTATCAGTACGGGCATCTGTGTACGCACCCTTAACATGTCCAAACAATTCAGACTCAAACAATGTTTCGGGTATTGAGCCTAAATCAACTTTTATAAGGGGCTGCTCAAAACGATAAGAGTTTTTATGTATACTCTGTGCCACAAGTTCTTTTCCAGTTCCATTCTCACCTAAAATAAGGACATTTGCATCTGTTTTAGCAACTTTTTTTATTTGATTAAATATAAGCTTCATTGCCGAAGATTGCCCAATAAAATCAGTTTTCAGTATTGTTAAGTCCTTTAACAAAGTGTCTTGTTTTGCCTCTAGGTTTTTAATGGTTTTTTTTGAACTAGCCAGTTGCATTGCAGAGTGCAAAGTAGCAACCAATTTTTGCTTCGACCATGGTTTAACAATAAAATCAGTTGCCCCTTTTTTTAACGCTTCTACAGCAATGTCAACATCGGCATAAGCAGTTGACATAATTACACTGCAATTTGGAAAATCTTTCCTGATTTTTTGAAGCCAATAAAGCCCTTCTTTTCCGCTTGTTGCCCCTGTTGTAAAATTCATATCAAGAAGCACAATGTCTATTTGCTCATTTTTAAGTAATTCCGGTATTTTTTCAACTTTATTGCAAGTTTGTATTTCACTAAAATATTTTTTCAGTATAATTTTCCCGGTAAGCAAAATGTCATTGTCATCATCAACAATTAGTATTTTCCCTTGTGTTTTAATCATTGTTTATTAAGCTTATATAAGGTTCTTTACCAACAAAAACAATAGGAACTTTAACTATGTTTTCCTTCTTTAACTTATTGTCAATCAGCTCTTTATAATATTTATTTTTATCTATTTGATTTTTGGCTTCGGTTATTGATTTGTTTATTAGTTGTTTTTCAGACAAATTATGATTTGTTTTTACAGCAAGTTGTTTTATTTCAATTACAACACCATTTTTTGACTTATCATGTGGTATTAACATAATATCATATCTACCTTCGCCACTTTCCCTGTTTGATTTTATAATATAATCATCACCAATTATTGTAAGCAAACCCAGAATGTATGATTGATAGACATATTCATGATTTTTTGCAGTATCGTAATAACTGAAAGTATCGCCAATTATTTGTTTAAACCCTTTTTCAAACTCTTCTATTTTATTATTAATTAAATAATTTGCTGTATTTTGAAGTAGTGATTTAATTATTTTAATGTCTTTTTTTAACCATTCTAAAATAGTTTTCTTAAAAATGATTTTGAGTTCATAATTTGGAATTATTAGTTCATATTCGTTTAAAGCAATTTTTCTATTTACTGTAAGGTATCCACTATAAAAAAGCAACGCCCAAAGAAGGTCTGTATCGTTCTTTAAATCAGGAAAAACAAAATTTTCTTCAATATCTTTAATTATTGGTTCATTATTTATAAGTTTTAAAATATCTTTTCTTACTGTATCAGCATCTTTTTTCTTAATTTCGTTTTTTATAAGTTCGTTGGCACTTGTATTTGTCCAATATGCCTTAAAACCGTCTTCAGGTTGCAAAATAAAATTCAGTATTGACCATGGGTTGTAAATGTCTTCTGTTTTACCAAATTTATAACCATTATACCATTCTTTTATTTGACTATATTTGGTTTTAACTTTAAAATCTTCAATAATTTGTTTGATTTCAGGTTCGGTAAATCCAAATTTATCAGAAAATTTACTGTCTAAAATCGAATAAACGCTTAAATTATTCAAGCCTGAAAAGATACTTTCTTTTGATACCCGTAAGATACCTGTTATTGCTCCTTTGTATAAATGAATATTGTCCTTATATGCACCACTTAGCATATTTCTCATAAACATAATTACATCTTCGTAGTATTTATCGTAACCCGATTGAATTGGTGTATCGTATTCATCAACTAAAATAACTACTTTTTCGCTGTGGTATCTTTGTAAAAATTCGCTTAACTGTTTTAAGCTATTTTGATATTTTACTTTACTTGCTGTTTCGTTTAATATTTGATTAAAAACATTTTTCTCAAAATCATATAACATATCACCTTTTAACAAATAAATATGTTGTTTATACAATTTTGATATTTCATAAGATATTAGTTCAAAACAATCTTCCCAATTATTTGCTTTTGCGTCTTTAAAACTTAAAAATATAACAGGATATTTTCCACAATGCTGTTTTACTTCATCATCAGTTTGCCAAATCTTTAATTTTGTAAATAGTTTTTCGTTTTCCGGTTCATTTTTATCAAAATAGTATTTGAGCATCGATAAATTTAATGTTTTCCCAAAACGGCGAGGACGTGGGAATAACATAACAGCATTTTGCGATTGTATTAACTCCTCTATAAATAACGATTTGTCAATATAGTAGTTGTTGTTTGTTATAATACTTTTAAAATCAGAGCATCCAAGGTTTAATCTTTTTATTTTAGGCATTTTTATGTGTTTTTGGGTGTTTGAGCAAATACTTCTACAAATATAATAAATGTTTCATTATGAAACAAGCAATTCGTTTCACTTTGAAACAACAAACGAAGTTTGCTTTTTGTCAACAATCATATAATCACCTAAATTACACCCTGTTACATAAACTGGCATTGCGATTGATGTAATACTGACAAAGTTTAACAAAAAAAATAAATTATGTTAGAATTAAAGAAAATATCAATGATATTTAGAACTGAAACCGTTGAAACAAAAGCTTTGAATAAAATTGATTTTTCGGTTAAACAAGGTGAATTTGTTGCAATTATGGGGCCATCGGGATGTGGAAAATCTACATTACTAAATATTTTGGGATTACTGGATAATCCAAGTGAAGGAAGTTACACATTTATGGGTAAAGAATTGGCAAAATACAGCGAAAAACATAGAGCTGATATCCGAAAAGGTAATATTGGTTTTGTATTTCAAAACTTTAATTTGATTGACGAATTAGACGTATTTCAAAATATTGAGTTGCCATTATTGTATCTGGATATAAAAAGAGCTGAACGCAAAAAAAAGGTTAATCGTGTAATGGAACAAATGAACATTAGCCATAGAAGCAAACATTTTCCGGCACAGCTTTCTGGTGGCCAACAACAAAGAGTTGCTGTAGCAAGGGCAATTGTTGCTAAACCAAAGTTAATTTTGGCAGATGAGCCAACAGGTAATCTTGATTCAAAAAATGGTGAAGAGGTAATGAATATTTTAAAACAATTACACCACGGTGGCACAAGTATAATTATGGTAACCCACTCAAAACTAGATGCAAGCTACGCCCAAAGAACCGTAAATTTGTATGATGGCCAGATAATTACAGAGAATATTTCGCAAGATGCGGGTTTTGTTGCGGTTTAAATTAATATAAAAGCACAAAGATAAAACACGACACTATAACAATGTAGCAATAAAACAATTTAACAATAAAATTCATGCTGAAAAATTATTTAATAGTAGCAATTCGTAATTTATTAAGAAACAAAGTTTTTTCTTTTATAAATATTTCAGGACTAGCTTTGGGTATGGCACTAAGCATTCTCATGCTTACTTATGTATATTATCATTTTAGTTTTGATGATTTTTATAAAGATAATGAACGGATTTATCTTACTAAGATAAATAGCGAAACAAAAGGACAAGATGAAGACATAACAGCTATAGCAACTGCCGGTATTGGAGTCTCCCTTAAAGAAGAAATTGCTGATATAGAGCAGGTTGTGCGCATTAAATCAGCAAGAAAAGAAGATGTTAATTATAATAATAAAAACTATACAATAGAAGAATCAATTTATGCTGATTCTACTTTTTTCGATATTTTTTCATTGAAACTAATAAGCGGTAATAGTAAAACTGCTTTAGCAAAACCTTTTCAAATTGTTTTAACAGAAAAAAAGGCAAATAATATTTTTGGAAAACAAGACCCCATAGGCAAAATCTTGTTGCTAAACAATCAGTATAAATTCACAGTAAGTGGAATTGTGCAAAACATCCCGGAAAATTCACACTTGCAATTTGATGCTTTAACCTCTTTCTCCTCCTTAGAAATAATGCCAAATTCATATCTTGGTTGGGATGGTGGCTGGAGCTATCGTTCATATATCAAAATTAAAAAAAACGCATCAATAAAATCAATAACTTCTTTGATGCCCGATTTTATGTATAAACATATAAATTATAAATATAATAAAGTTGGTAGTAATCTTTCTTTAAGCTTTGAACCTTTAAAAAACATCCATTTAAAATCAAACATTACCCATGAATTTAATACAGCTGGTAATTTAAAAACCATTTATATTTTACTTGGCGTTGCTCTGCTTGTTCTTGTAATAGCAATTATCAATTATATAAATTTAAGTACCGCAAGGTCGATGAAAAGAGCAAAAGAAGTAGGTGTGCGAAAAGTGCTTGGTGCAAACAGAAAGCGACTTATAAAACAATTTATAGGAGAATCTTTACTTATTAGTTTTAGTTCTTTATTAATTGCATTAATAATAGTTGAATTGTTTCAGGCGGAATTTAACAGCCTGCTACATAGCCAATTAGAGGTTTTTGGCAAAGAAAATATATTTGTATTATTAATGGCAATATTTATTGTTTTTATTATTTCAATACTGGCAAGCAGTTTTCCTGCATTTTATTTATCAGGTTTTAGGCCAGCACAAATATTGTCTGGTAAAACTAAAGGTTTAGGAGGAAATCCGACATTTAGAAATTTGCTTGTTTTTATGCAATTTTTTATTTCAGTTGGGTTAATAGTTATTACTTTAACATCATTTAAACAAATAAATTTTGTAAAAAACAAGGACTTAGGTTTTAATAAAGAACAAATTTTGTTAGTGTTTATGAATAGCGAAAATGCACAAAAACATCTTAATATTTTAAAAAATGAGTTTCTGAAATTACCTGAAGTTTCTGGTATTGCCGCATCCAATGATGTACTTGGTACTGGAATAAGCTCAAATGGTTACCTGCCTGAGGGTTTTAAAAACGTAATGATGTTTCATGTACTTGATGTAGATGCTAATTATTTATCCTTAATGGGAATAGAAATCATAAAAGGTGAGAGTTTCAGTAAAAACTCAAAGCAAGATAGCACATCATTTATCATAAATGAAGCTTTAGCCAATAAATTAAACTGGGAACACCCAATTGGTAAATACATAGGCAGGAATGGTAAACACAGAATTATTGGTGTAGTGAAGGATTTTAACTTCAGCCCTTTAAACGACAAAATAAGTCCATTAATTATTACAACAAACCCATATGGCAATTTTGCTATTCTTTCTTTAAAATTAGGTGCAGGAAACCTTGAGCAGACAATTACAAAAATTCAAGACAAATGGATAAAAGTAGTTAACAATGAAACTTTTGATTATAGGTTTCTCGATAATTTGATCGACCGTATTTTTGATGCTATAAATAACCTTCAAAACACAAAATTAATATTGGATCGCGATAAATACACAAGGCAAAAAGAAATTGTTGATTTAAACTATCAACTAGATAAATACAAAACCGATTTTGACAGAAAAAAACAACTGTTTGAGAAAAAAGCAATTGCATTAAAAGAATACGAAGATGCAAAAAGAGAATATTCTTTTAACGTTCAGCAGTTAAAAATTTCAATGAAACTTGCACACATTGACTCTGTCTCGTATATAAACAGAAATAGCCAAATAATGAGCTCAATATCAAGAATGTACGAAAACACAAAACTTCTTAAAAAGAGTATGGCTAATTTAGTGGTTAAATCTCCTGCTAGCGGTAAATTATCATCATTTAAAGTTGAATTAGGGCAAACAAAATCACCTAGCGAGCATCTTGGGCAAATAGACAAACTTACAGGTAAAAAGTTATTGGTGAATATAGATGAGCGTTACACTGCCAATGTAAAGAATGGACAAAAAGCCGAATATTTATCTGAAAATAATGACAAATATAAGCTTTCGGTTTCAAAAATTTATACTAATGTTACTAATGGAAGTTTTCAGGTAGAAATGTTGTTTGATAGTATTGAACCACAGCATATAAAAAGGGGACAGAATTTACAGATGCGATTAATTTTAAGCGAGGTAAATAATGCAATGATGATAAAACGAGATGCTTTTTTTGCAACAACAGGCGGAAACTGGATTTATGTTTTAAATAGAGATGAAAAATCAGCCACAAAAAGGCCTATACAAATTGGCAAACAAAACATATACTTTTACGAAATACTGGAAGGTTTAAAAACAGGCGATAAAGTTATAGTTTCATCCTACGAAACATTTGGTGATTATACGGATTTGGTTTTTGAGTGAGAAATAATATTTACTCATAATTTAATAATCTACTTTCCATGTCTTCAATACTTATACCATCGTTAAAATTTCCCATAGTATATTCATATCTTTTTTTTATTCTTTATCAGATAATTCCGGTAGCTCATCAATACTCTCGCTCATTTCAATGAAATCATAATCTGCAGATAAAGCTTTTAGCATATTTATAATGCTTTCAGCTTTTAAACCCGTATTGTTAATTCTAAAAATTATACTCATAATTCTTATTTTTATTTCATACAAAGTTAATGCATTTTACTCATTATTTCAAATGCAGTTATTTTTAACACAGGCAATAGCCTGCTTAGATAAAACGACAGTAGCTTAGAACTTATTGACCAGCTGAACGCTATAAAACCTAAGGGAAAAAAATGGAAATGGATAAATAAAGAAATATTTGAAGATACAGCAAAATCGCTTGGTTTGAAAGAAAGCAGGATAAAACATGTTTTTGAAGGAAAAACAAAAAGCATGATAGATTCGATTATTTTAAGCTCAGCTGAACGGTATTATAAAAGCGATACTGTGATTAAAAAAAAGATGATAGGAATTGTACGTAGTTTTGCTGAAAAAGGACAAAAAGTCGTTATTGGGCTTGGCAGTACAATTATATGCCGCGATATTAAAAAATCGCTTCACATAAGATTGCAAGCCCCTATTGGTTGGCGAGTTGAAAAACTGCTAAGAAAAAGGGTAAAAGCATTTCTGAAGTAAAAAAATACATGAAACATCCATTGATAAAGGCTTTGCCACCCAAGGTAATGACTATTTGGGATGTTCCATTCCGCTTTGGCGGAACAAGTAGTGGTAAATAAAAACAATTTAAAAATAGACACATGAAAAATATCTATTGAAACAAAACCCCCATGGTATATTATTTGTATGAGCCTGACAAATTTAAGAATTTTCCATCAATTTTGTTTTTCTGATTGCTTTTTTGCTGTAATTAATAATTAGATGTGGCCTTAATTAATTTGTTTAATTAATTCTTGTAAAATACTGGTTTAAAACATTGTTAATGCTAAATCTGCTAAAATGTCAGGTGGCTAAATTTAATTGATTGTTATACGGAAACTGTTTTTTTTTGTACTTATTAATACGTTTGTATTGATATTTGTAGTAATTGGTAAGTACCCAGTTAAAATTAATTGTATATTTACTTTTACGCAACTTGCATATTGTAAGATATTTGTACCAGTGCGTAAGAACATTAAATAGCACTAAGGGATTGTGATGGAATAAATTGACAGTTTTAAACGAAAGTATTTTGTTTTTTAGCAATTTGAAAAAACTAATAATAGCGGGCTATTTGAAGCGTTTTTCTAATTCTAATTTGATATTTGAAAGAATATTAATTACTTTTACTACTCAGGGTTTACATATAAAAAAGCACTGGTACTTAAAACTTCATTTATTCAGTTAATTGGAGTTCAGTTTCAACTTGCTTTGTCTCTGATGAAGTTTGAAGTACATGACCGGAATCAGCTTTTTTAGCTTTTCGTATTTGCCTTAGTATCACACGAAGCACCTGAACAACACGTTGCTGGTCAATTAAAGTAATTGGTAATAGTCTTAATTCGGGTAATTCAGTTATTAAATATAAAAAATCGCCAGAAATATTTACCAATTTAAGTATATGTGCTTCATTTAATTTACCATCGTTCCATTTGCTGGTAAAATCAACCTGGTCAATGTCGTTTCTGACTATGGCAATATCATCATAAAAAAATTCGTTTGATTTTTCGTTTAATATTTCGCAGTTCAAGCTGTTATAACTACAGAAATAATAACTCAAATAATCAACCCCAAGTATCAGTACCTGGATATTCCAAAATGAATAGTTATAATAGCCATCATCTGTTTGTATCCTGTGAAGCTTTTCATCTTCGATTTTTTGTGTGGAATGAAATACGGGGTATGGGATTATTATAAATTGATCATCAGTTATATTGTCAGCTTCAAGTTTCAAGTATTTAATAGCCTTTTCTTGAATTTTTGTTTTAAGGTCGGCAATAAGCCATTTATTAATTTCCGCGTCTGATGGCTTGGCCTCAAAATTCTGTTTTTTAACCTGGTATGGATATAAAATAACTCTATAAAGAATAATGCTAACTGATGCAACTAATGGAAATACCAATGATATATTCCTAAAAATGAGCATTATTGTAACACCAGCTATTATTAGGGAAGAGACAATAATAATAAAAGAATTTATTGATGGTAGGCTAGGCTTTATTGTTAAAAAATAATTTTCCCTAAGTGTGCCCTTTTGGTTTGAATGTGGTTTGTTTAGTTTCATAATGATAATATTAAAGATTAGGAAAACAAATTATTTTAAAAATCAATTTACCGCTTTTTGTAATGATTTTGCACTAATTATTTGCGAAAAATGTTCAAATACCTGCTTAATATTACCATTATTTCCATAGTGGATTATAATCTTTAACCTATTTTTGAACTTGTTGTAAAGGCTTGTAAGTTCATCGTGTTTAATATCATCAGAAATGATTACAATTAGTTCATTTTCAGGGCTCATATCAGTACAAGAAAGAATATCCCCAGGATTATCAGAATCATCTATAATTGCTATGTTTTCGCAGATTACACCATTATCCATTTCATAAGAACGTGCCGTGGTCTGTTTTAAAGAATCCTTTTGTATTGTTTCTGTTTGTCTATTCATCCCCGGTATAGTGTTAGCTCGGTTAACAATTGGTTTGTCTATAAAAGTATTATTGATTGTAGTTTCTGGTACAGGCAATTCAGCACAGCCTATTTCTACATTTTTATACAAAAGTATTTGAGTATCTATCATGGTTAATTTGGTTATAATTAGTACTGGTTAAACTTTATAATAAATAGAAAATTATTGCCCTTTTATATTCGTTTCAAAAATATCCTCTACTTTTAAACCGAAAAAATTTGAAATCCTTACCGCTAAATTTAGTTTGGGTTCAGTTTTCCCGTTTTCTATTAAATGTATGCTTTGCCTTGTTGCACTTACCGCAATTGCAAGGGTTTCCTGACTGATTCTTTTTTTTGCACGCTCTACTCTAATTGTATTTTTCATTTTGTTAATAATTAGTTAATAAATAATAATAAATTTATTACAGTTTTAGTATACTATTACCTATTTTTGATTACTCAGAATAAGTTAAAATACCCATAGAGTATATTGTGCGTTTTACGTGATATACTCAATTAGTAATAAATATGGGATAAAAGTATATTATATTATAACTTATTCCAAATATTTTTGCAAATATTTTAATTAAATTGTAAATATTTATAATTAAAGTTTACATTTTAATAGAAGTTATTAAGTTTTTATACCTATATTTCAGCTATTTATAAATAAATATACTACTGATTTAGTGACTAAATTAAAATTACATACCAGACTTAAGGAAGCAAGAAAATTTCTTGAACTCAACCAATTGGCTGTTGCTACTGATTTAAATATCCAACAAAAAACAGTAAGTGAAATTGAAAATGGGAAATTGCTAAATATACCAAATACGTATATTAATTATTTTTACCGAAAAGGGATATCCTTAAAATGGATATATGATGCTTCGGGTACAATGTTGGAAAATGAAATCCAATCTAATGCTGAAACAAACCAAGAAAATACAGCTAAAACTCTTTTTGATTTAGTACAAACAGAAACGGAAACTGAAAAAAGTACCGAAAAGGGTGGGGGAGATGCACAGTTAACCGAACCGTTACAAAATAATAGTCTAAAGGACTTACTAAATTCAAAAGACTTTAACATAAAAACCTTGCTAAGCTATGTAAAATCGCTTGAAAAATCTATAGAATTCCTTCAACAAATAATAAAAAAAGAAATGAAATTGTAAAGAACCTTTAGTACTTACAAAAATTAAAGATTTATGATTTTAAATCGCAAACAGTCGTTAATATTTGGGGTAAATTGTTAAACTGTTATATTGTTGTTTTTTAACAATAAAATAATTTAGCAATATTCTCAGTAAATTTCCACATAACCTGATACATTTTGTTACAGGGTAAACTTCACCTCATAGGGCATACGCGTCAACTTAAGAGATAATTTATTTATATATAATTAGCTCCGGGCTTTAGCCCGGTGTGTTAAGTGAATGGAAATCGGCTTTAGCCGAAAATTGACGATGAATATTTTGGCTAAAGCCAATAACCATCTTCTTTAAGGACTACGGCATAAAGAGACTGTGTGAAAACATTAAAACAAATAATTAGCAACGGTATTTATGCCGTTGAAAAAAGACACCGATGTACTGGGCTTTAGCCCACATATTGCTGATAATTAGGGCTAAAGCCCAGTTTGCGTTCATTTTTAATCACCAGCATAAATGCCGGTGCTAGTTAAAAGTACTATTTGCAAATTCGTTTTCACACAGTCT
>NBLH01000005.1 GCA_002084525.1 Bacteroidetes bacterium 4572_117
TTCAGGCAGTTTAATTGTGCGTGGTGGTTCAGTTATTATTGAACAAGATGCTGAAAAATCGGATTACAAAACCGAAATAATTGTTGCTTCAACCGAAGTTTATGGTGGACAAATTATAATTGGTAAATTAAGTAACGCAAAAGTTACCGGCTCAGGTTTTAGGACAGGATCGATAATAATAGAACAGGATGCTGAAAAATCGACAGATGTTGATACTTCATTAATCGTTAAAACAGGTGGCTCCTTATTATTTGATGCAAGCTTAAACACCGGTTACGACTATTGCCTAAAACTTGGGGCAAATACATATACCACTTTTGAAAACGGGAGCACAATTGACCTTGATGTTACAGAAACAGGAAACCCGAAACCAATATTAATAGGGCAAAATGCTTCATTACTCGATTTAAATGAAAATAGTGAACTTGCAGCTAAGTTTGAGCATTTGTTTACCTTAAATAAAGCAGAGTTGTTTTCTGTGCCATTCGCAAACCAAAATTCTGAGATATTTACCGTTGATGCGAAAATTAAAACCTGGAGCGAAGCAAATTATGAAATGGATGATTTAACCAACGCACAAACCTTTAATTATATGCAAGGTTTCAGTATAATATATCCAGCTGCCGATTATTTATCTATTACTGAAGGTATATTAAACACTGGTACATTAAGCTTAGGTTTGGAATATACCGATGGTATAAGCATAGACCAAAATGGTTGGAATTTATGTGGGAACCCATATCCAAGTGCAATTGATTGGGAACTGCAAACAGAGCTAGGCAATATTTCATCAACTATATACCAATACGATGACATAAGCAAACAGTATAAATTATACCAAAAAGGTGGGCTAGCATTAAATGGTGGCTCTCAGTACGTTAAGCCCGGACAAGGGTTTTTTGTAAGGGCAAGTGGTTCCGGTGCGTCTTTATCGTTAAATAATGATATGAGGCTACATTACGCTGTTGATGGTTCATCTACGAAAGAAACCCCTTCCGATTTTTTGAGATTAAAAGTTGAAGGCAACAGTTATTCAGACGAAACCATTATCCGTTTTGTAAATGGTGCCACTAATGGCTATGATGAAGGTACTGATGCATATAAATTGTTATCGCCGGTTACTGATGCCCCTCAATTATTTTCATTGATGGGAAGCGAAAAATCAAAAACCGCAATTAACAGCCTACCGACACATGAGCCTATAGGAGCTACGGTACAATTATGCTTTAAGGCCGGTGTTGATGGCACTTATAAAATCACAGCTTCAGAATTAAATTTTGAATCATCGGTTGATGTAATTTTAAAAGACTTAAATGATAACACCACCTATAATTTGAAAACAACTAGCGAGTACAGTTTTAATTACACAACTAGCGATGCCGAGGAACGGTTCGAGCTTAAATTTGGAGATGGTGCAGTTGGTGTTAATAATCTGGATAACAATAAATTAAAGCTTGATATATATGCATTTGGCGATAATGTTTATATTAAAACTTTTGATGATAAAAATTACAAGTATGAGCTATATAACATTAACGGTAAACTTATAAAAAGTAACAATTTAACAAAAAAAGGATTAAATGCCATTAATGTAGCTAATTTACCAGGGATTTATATAGTTAAAGTAATTTCAGGCAACAAAATATACCAAAAATCAGTATCATTAGTCAAATAACTATTAATCTCGCTTGTGAATATGGGAAAGTGGTATAATTCTGCTTTCCCTTTTTTTTATTTCGTAAAACACTAAAGTTACTGGCTAAATAGCCTGATAAACAACACTTTGATTTTTTTTATTTTACCTTGGAATTAAAATTTGCATAACAATTGTCGTTTGTAATTGTTGTCATTTGTAAATAATGCATCAAATGAAAAAAATATTTGTAAAATAAATAGAAAAATTTTGCATATAATAATTATATTGCAAGCCCTTATATTTGCTAAAAATAATGAGCTATGAAGTTTCAGAACTCACAAGAATTAGAAATTTGTAATTTTAAATCGCAAACAGTCGTTAATATTTGGGATGAATTGTTAAATTGTTAAACTGTTATATTGTTGTTTTTTAACAATAAAACAATTTAGCAATATTCTCAGTAAATTTCCACATACTTGCGATTTATTTTTACATACTAATCATTTTTGTGAGTTCAGAGTTTATAGTTTAACTTTGGTTTAAAAAACGGGAAAAATATGAATTTTTTATAAATTCAATAAAAATATTAGATTTTATATGAAAGGTTATACATATATAAGCATTATTTTAACATTTTTGTTTAATTTAAACATTAATGGCCAGCAAAACCAAACCGATAGCTTAATTACAGCTGCCCTAAAAATGCAGGACGATACAAATAAAATAAATGCATTAAATGATATTGTTTGGAAAATAAAGACAACAGATATTGAATCTGCAAAAAGTTTGGGTGAACAAAGCATTGCTTTAGCAGAGGGATTAAATTTCAAAAAAGGTTCAGCTTATGCCAATAAAAACCTTGGGGTAGTTTATTATTACCAAGGCGATTATGATAAGGCTAAAGAGCTGTATGATATTAGCTTAGAGGCATTTAAAGTAATAGAAGATAAAAAAGGTATTGCCATTATGTTACGAAACATTGGTAACATTTACGATCAGGAAGGGAATACAAAAGTAGCTTTAGATTATTTCCTTAAAAGTTTGGCCTTACGCGAAGAAATTGGCGACAAAAAAGGTGTTGCAGCAGTTAATGCAGCTATTGGCCTTGTTTACGATAAATCGGATGAAAAAGAGCAAGCATTAGGTTATTTTGATAAGGCACTAAAAAGTTATACCGATTTAAATAACCAGAAAGGTATTGCAAAAATGAATTTTTATTTGGCCAATACATTTTATAATAAATTCCAAGATAACAAAGATACTGACCTACCCGACTCTAATAGCTTAAATAAAGCTGAACACAACTTAATTGAAGCACAATCTATTTTTGAAGAAATAAACGATACAAGATATATTGCAAGCATATACGAAATGCTGGGTTTAGTATATATGGACAAAAATTTATCTAAAATATCATTATCATACCTAAACAAAAGCCTTGAATTAAGAATTAAAATGGGTAATAAATTTGGGATGGCAAACGGATACATTAATTTAGGTAATTACTACAAAGACAAAAATGTAAAAAAAGCACTAAAACACTATCAAAAAGCATTGGATTTATCTATTGAAATTAATGCCAACGGAACAAGGAGAAATGCATACAGTGGGCTTGCAGTTTCTTATTTTCAATTAAAAAAAACTAGCAAGGCATATACAAACTTGTTAAATTTCATTAATCTGAAAGACAGCCTCCAGAATGAAGATAACACAAAGAAAATGACCCAGTTGGCTATGCAGTACGATTTTGATAAAAAAGAAAAATTACAAGAAGCCGAACAGCAAAAAAAGGATGCAATACAGAAAGAACGCCTAAAACAGCAACAAATGATTACTTCTTTTTTTGTTGTCGGGTTTTTGCTTATGTTGGTACTTGCATTTTTCATTTATAAAAGTTACCGTACCAAACAAAAAACGAATATATTACTCGAAGAAAAAAATCAGACTTTACAACGGCAAAAAGATAAAATTGCTGAACAAAATAAAAACATTACCGATAGTATAAAATATGCACAGCGCATACAGAGTGCTTTACTGCCGCCAAACGAGTTTTTTCAAGAAAAATTAATTGATTATTTTATCATTTATCGCCCACGGGATATAGTTAGCGGCGATTTTTACTGGGCAACTGAAAAACATGGTAAAATTATACTTGGAGCAGCTGATTGTACAGGGCATGGCGTTCCAGGTGCGTTTATGAGCATGTTGGGTATTTCTTTCCTAAACGAAATTGTAAACAAATACAATCCTGACGAAGGCAAACCTATGCGTGCCAATATAGTTTTAAATTATTTGAGGCATGCGGTAAAAACTTCGCTGCGCCAAACCGGGGAAGATGACGAAGCAAAAGATGGGATGGATATGGCTTTGGTAATTATTGACAAAGAGAACAACAAGGTTCAATATGCCGGGGCACATAACCCTTTATTTTTATTACGTAATGGCGAACTGATTAAGTATAAGGCAGATAGCATGCCAGTAGGTATTTATATCCGTGAAAAAGAATCATTTACCAACCATGAAATTGATGTTCAAGAGGGAGATACTATTTATATGTTTTCTGATGGGTATGTTGATCAATTTGGTGGTAAAAACGGGAAAAAATATATGATTTCAAGATTACGAAAATTAATACTTGCCAACTACACCAAACCAATGGGCGAACAAAAGGAAATTTTTGAAACAGAATTAGACAACTGGATAAACTACCCTAACCCAACAGACGAACAATATCAACAAATTGATGATATACTGTTTATTGGTTTTAGGATATAAACACCCAGACAAAATTAATTGTATATTCACTTTTACGCAACTTGCATATTGTAAGATATTTGCACCAGTGCGTAAGCAACATTAAATAGCACTTAGTGCTTATTAACATTTATTAAGAAGCCTTTAACTATTTTAACAGAAACTTGCTTTACTTTTGTACCATACAAAAAAGGAAAAAGTTTTTTCATAAATAGTTTTAGGTTAGTAATTAGGTTAATAATACAGGCGGGAGTGGTTACCCGCCTTTTTTATTTATAAATTTTCCATTTTCAAGCATAGGTAAAGCATCTGTTACATCCATTTTTAAGCAATATCGGATATCATTACCAAGATTGCTGATTATATTTTTAAACCGCATTGATTGATCCATTATAAAACCGAACAAATCGTCTTCTGCAAGGCTATAAATTAGTTTTGCATGATTTGCAGAATCGGAAGGATGTTCAAAACTACTATATTTTTCCAGCCCGGCTGCCAATTTCCCGGCAAAAAGGGTATCTTCAACGCTAACATTACCTTTCCAACCTGAGCAAAGCAACAAAATATTTTTATTTGCCGATATTAAATAATCAAACAACACTTTATAATTAACAAATGCACCAACAATGATTTCTGTTCCAGTATTTTCTTTAAGTTTTTCAGAAATAAGGCTAATGGTTTTTGTGCCATTTGTTGTTGTAATAGCAAGTTTTTTACTTTTTAACCCCGGTGTCATAAAACTAAGCGGCGAGTTGCCCATGTCAAAACCTTCAAGCTTATCGCCACCACGTTCACCGGCTGTTATATATCCCTTATTTTTATAATCAATGGCTAATTCCACATCAGCAAAGGTAATTATTTCGTCAACTCCATAATGTAATGCCGTACATATAGTTGTACTGGCTCTAATTATATCAATTATAACAATAATAGTATTATCTGTCTTAAAATTCCCAATTAAGTCAGGACTTAAGCAAACATCAAGTTTTAGTTTTTCAGTTTTTGTCATTTAGTCATTGGTCATTTGGTCATTAGCCAGTTAGCCAGCTAACCTTTATAAAAAGGGAGCTTAATAATTTTTGCTTTCACTTTTTTATTCCTGATTTTGATGAAAATTTCTGTATCAAGCTTCAAATGGCCGGCTTTGATATAACCCATACCAATACCTTTTTTCAAGCTCGGCGACATTGTACCTGATGTTACAATCCCTAAATAATTACCTTCTGCATCAACAATTTCATAGCCCTTTCTTGGTATCCCCCTATCAATTAATTCAAAAGCTTTTAACCTTCTAACTATTGGCTCTTCTTTTTGTTTGGCAAGAATATCCCTATCAATAAAATTATTCCCATCTACAAATTTTGTTATCCACCCTAAACCTGCCTCAATAGGCGATGTAGTATCATCAATATCGTTCCCATACAGACAATAACCCATCTCTAGCCTCAATGTGTCGCGGGCTGCCAAACCAATTGGTTTAATATCTTCTTCTTTACCTGCTTCAAAAATAGCATCCCATATTTTACCGGCATCGCTGTTGTACATATATAATTCGAAGCCTCCAGAGCCCGTATAGCCTGTAGCTGAGATAATTACATTTTCAACATCGGCAATTTTACCAACAACAAAAGTGTAAAACTTTATTTGCGATAAGTCAATGTCAGTTAATTTTTGTAGTACTTTTATGGCAAGCGGTCCCTGAATTGCCAACTGGGCTGTTTTATCCGAAGCGTTTTCAAGCTCGGCACCATCAGTATTTTGTTCATTCAACCAGTCCCAATCTTTTTCAATATTAGATGCATTTACGACCAGTAAATATTTTTCATCTTCAAAATGATATACAATCAAATCGTCGACAATACCCCCTTTACCGTTTGGGAAACAAGAATACTGTGCCAAACCCGGTGCCAGTGCCGCAACATTATTTGTTGTAACTTTTTGGACAAAATTAAAAGCTTTTGGCCCTTTTACCCATATTTCGCCCATATGCGAAACATCAAAAACCCCTACCCCATTACGTACCGCTAAATGTTCATTGGTAACACCTGTGTACTCAACAGGCATGTTATAGCCAGCAAATGGTACTAATTTGGCACCAAATTCTTTGTGATATTTTAAAAATACAGTTTCTTTCATAAGTTTATGATTTAATTATTATAATTTCCGTATTACTAAAAATATTTTGATGGATATTTCAAAAAATAAAAACAAAGGTAAATAATCATTAAATTAAAATAGATGTTAAACATCATAAATGCAATATAATTTCTTTATATTTATAACAAATAATATCAAAAACGATGCATAATTATGGCGTATTGCGGTTGAAAATTTGACTAAAAAAATAATCTGCCCAATGTTTATTTCAAAATAATTAAGTTTATTGCTTTTATACAATATTACTTGACTTGTTTACGATAAACCCGTAAATTTACTAGATATTACTATTTCTAAGAAAGTCACATCACCTAATTTCAATTTTTTATTTAGAAAATGAGTATCACACAGATAATTTTTTCTGGTACTTTGTAGGTATTTTACTACCATTTGCCAATTAATTGTTTGCCACCCCTCATAGATAATAAAATACGTAAATTAATTAGTTTAGAACTTATGTCTAATTTAGAAAGGAGAGTATTATGAGAAAAAGAAAGGAGAGTGTTAGGATGTCAGAAAATGAATGTTGCCCTAATCTGGAGAAACAGCCCATCTGTGACTCGTTAAGATTTCGTTACCAATTACCATTCTTTCCCATTATTAAAGGGATGAAAAGTGGTATTCCTGTGGATGTCATATTGTATTTTGAACTTGTACGTTGCTCTGGGCCACTGGTTATTGGTGATCCGATTTATTCAATAACTCTTTTGCCGGGTGAACGTGTAAAATTATTTACAAGCGACCGGCACACAAAATGGTCATACGATAGTGAATCAAAGCTTTCATATCGACATCAAACAACATCTGAGGAATCATACTTTGCTGCTGGTATGGCAGAGGCAATAAGTAATTTAACCATCAATGAAAGCGGATCTAGTCAGTCTTCATACGAAGACTCATGGGCTGAAGGCGGAGGCGGTGCAAGCTTTTCATTTCTTGGGTTGATAAAAGTGGGTGGGGGCGGCAGTGGAGGTTCTTACGATTCAGAATCTGCATCTAGCTTCAGCCATAGCTTATCACGGCATGCAGAATCTGCTTCGAGATATGTGGCAGCAAGTGTCAGGGCTAAAAGCACAACCTCAATTGGTGAAGTTGAACAAAGGCAACATGCTGAGGGTGAGACAGAAGCCCACTATGAATCTGCTTCAAGAGTATTTAGCAATCCCAACAAATGTAGGGCAGTTACCTATTTATTCCATAAAATCAATAAGGTTCAGAATGTCCATTTTAAATTAGTAGCAGTTGAAAGAAGGGTGGCAGACCCAAAAGCACCAACTGGGGCCTATCAGCGTACACCTGTAGATACAACAGGCAGGCTTTCTGTAAAACCTGAAATTATATCTGCTGCAAGCAAAGAACGACTAGAAAAAGAGGCAATTGCCCGCACCAGTGCATCGGAGCGTCAACAATTGACAACATCAGCTATTAGTTTACAGCAAGCAGGCCTTTTGGCGGCAGCATCCTATAAAACTGCCCAAACAGTATTTGAACGTGGATATCCAACTTATGATAAAGACACGCGTAAAGCTGCTATTGAAGCAGTAGACAGAGAACTTATTAGTGACGGGATATTAGATGAAAAAACACGTGAACCCTCTGATCGGTTTGTGAAATCCTTGTTTTGGGAAAGAAAAGAAATTCTACCAACGCCAGGTGTCATTGTTAAAGGTTGCCTTGATGAATGTGCTACATGCGAACCTAGCCTGATAAAGGAAATTAAATTAGATTTAAAGCGCAAAAAGCTTGAAAATGATTTACTTAAACGACAGATTGAATTATTGGATAAATCAAATGAATACAATTGTTATGAAGATGAACCTACATTTGATAATGAGCTTTAATCTGAATAAAATTATTTGTCCATAATTCTAGGCAATTGTGTTTAAAATAAAGCAAATATCGTTTTGCTACAATCCGGAATGGATAAAGTAAAAATCTGAAAATACAGTTTTTATATAAACGAACGTGTCACAGCAATGCTATGCAGGGTATTTTATAACAAACTTTACGATGATTGTATCCAAAAAAATTTAAACCCGATTGCCCTGAAATTTATATGAGTAATTTGGATTATTAGCATATAACTTGTAAATTGCAGCAAACAAAATATTCTAATATTGAGCTTGAAAATGCCGGTTGCATCTTATTGCTGCAAATGGTGAAAAGCATACAACAATATGACTAAAAAACCTAATCCTTCCACAGATATTCAGGCAGCCAGCCAATTAACAATAGATGGCGTTGAAGGTATCGTAGATATTGTTGAAGCAATGTATTATACCATTACCCGCTTTGGTGGTTTGTTTGGTAGTTCTGAAAAAAAACGTACAACCGGTATCACAGGCTTTGTTTTTTTAGTTATCCGCAAAGTGCTGGGATTGGTGGGAGGCGGTCTTGATGTTTTATTGAATAAACTTAGTTTAGTTATCCAGGATAAAGAGTCTACCCCTGCACGTGAAGCAGTACTTTCTGCATTAAATGGTGTACTAGGTGATTATCTTACAAAAAAGAAAAACCCACTTGCTATTTCAATGAAATTAAAGAAGAATGGAAAAGCTATAACTTTTGAAGATAATATTTTTTCTGAATCAATTAAAAAACTCAACGGGAAAATTGTTTTATTGGTACACGGTTCCTGCATGAATGATTTACAATGGAACAGACAAGGACATGAACATGGTATTGCCCTGGCAAACGATTTTGGATACCTGCCGGTATATTTACATTATAATACAGGTCTTCATATTTCGGAAAATGGCAGGGAATTCGCCAATTTACTTGAAACATTTATCAATAAAATACCACAGCCGACTGAACTGATAATTATTGCCCACAGCATGGGTGGCCTTATTGCACGGAGTGCCTGTTATTATGGAAAACTTTTGGGGTATAACTGGCTGAATAGTTTACAGAAACTTATTTTTTTAGGTACACCACATCATGGTGCACCATTAGAACAGGGTGGTAACTGGATTGATAATATACTGGAGATAAGCCCTTATAGCAAACCTTTTTCCAAATTGGGGAAAATAAGAAGCACAGGAATAACCGATTTACGTTATAGCAACTTATTGGATGAAGATTGGAAAGGACTCAATCGCTTTGAGCTTTCAGGTGATCCCCGCACACCTGTGCCCTTGCCAAAGAATGTGCAGTGTTACACAATTGCAGCTACCATTAGCAAAGAACCGAATAAATTTAGTGATGGTTTGGTTGGAGATGGTTTGGTTCCATTAAAAAGTGCCCTGGGGCAACACAACAATCCTAAAATGAACCTTTTATTTCCAGAGCACCATCAATGGATTGGCCGCAATATGAAACATTTAGATTTATTGAACCACCCAGATGTTTATGAAATGATTAAAAAGTGGGTAAAAAATTAATTTTATATCAATTTGATGATAAACGTCGTTACTAAACTTCTATTTCCTTAAATCCGCAAGTCTTTCTGCAAATAATTGAAATTTACAGTTTTACCCCTCAAAACATTGCTTGAATACGAAAATTGTGAAATGCACTATTAAAATTAAGGCCTTAGAACAAGGTCCTGGGGAAACTTTAAAGACAAATACCCGTGCAGCATTTGAAATATTGACCGATGACAATGGGCATGGGATTCATATTTTGGTATAAAAATTAGTTTTACAACAAATTATTTAACCATTTTCCTATTTCTTCCTTTTCAAATATAGATAATCTAAATTATTACTATCTTTATTATAATTATATATTTATTAGAAAAAAGGAATTGTATAGTTATGGGAAGTAAAGAAATTCTAAGCCAGGCCATTGAGCTTAAGCCTGAAGAACGATTTATTATTGTTGAAGGTTTGTTGAAGAGCCTTGATGAGCCTGATAAGAAGTTAGATAAAATATGGGTAGAGGAAGCAGAAGAAAGACTTATTGCCTATAGGACAGGGAAACTGGAAGGGATACCTATGGAAGAAATATTCAAGAGCAAATAATGAAGGTCATTTTCTCAAAATATGCAAAAATGGAACTGGATGATGCAGTTTGTTTTTATGAATTAAGATATACAGGTTTTAGGGCAGAGATTCAAAAAAGAAGTCCAGGTTGCGGTAGTTAGAATATCCGATTACCCAAGAGCATGGTCAGTAGAAAAGGGGGATATTAGAAAATGTTTGCTACACAAGTTTCCATATAAACTACTATACTCTGTGGAAGCAGATCACATATTTATAATTGCTGTTGCACACCAGCACCAGAAACCAAATTACTGGACAGATAGGAAGTAGATACCACACAGTTATAAATATTTTAAAAAAAATGTAGCGAGTGGGTAAAATTTGAATAAAAAAACATCTTAATAAATGAGCGCAATTTCATCCAACAAACATATAACGTTTTAATAATATAATCGTTTTCTTATTTCTTCCTTTTCAAATACAAATAATCTAAATAATAAAGCACTTTTATTGAAAAACGGTTGGTTTGCGGAGCTTCAAATGTATTTTTTAAATTTTCAAAATAGTCTTTTATAACTAGTTCGTTTTCATCATATATAGAATTTTTCCACACTACCAGCATGTCGCTTCCGGGTGCAAAACGCCATGTGTAAACCATATCAATGTTAAACGCATTAAAGCTAACATCCTCATTATCCGCATATTGGCTGTTTTGAGTAAGTGTACCATCAGTATTTAGCATAAAAAATTGTTTGTAAATTGCTGATGACCAATAATGGCGCATACGTAAACTAAACGACATTTTATTGTTAAACGTAAAATTGGTAATAAAGGTATTTGATATTGTTTTTCGGTTACGTCTGCCAAAATATATCACATCTGATATTTCGTTTACATAACCAATATCATTATTCTGTATTGCAGGATTAATATTTACGGTAAAACTCAGCTTGTTGGTGACACGCCATGTTGGTGATAGTCTAAACTTAAATGTGTTTTCATTATATTCTGAACTCGATTTCCAATACATTGCAAATAAACCAAACGATAGTTTTTTCCTTATGTCGCTGCCAATAAATGTACCACCGTAAACCTCAGGTGCTTTTTTATATACTTGCCCATCTTTTCGTGCCTCGTAGTAGTCATGTTCGCCCAAAGGCACCATATCGAAAAAAAAGCCCCAACGCCATTGGTTTTTAAACATCGAACGCATATTCATACCAATTTGCCATCTCATAAAATTTGCGGTGTTAAATTGGTTTTGGTACTCAGAGTCAAACCTTATTAACCATTCAAGAAGTTTCCAATGCGGCTGTAGGATTTGGTAACTGATTTCAGCCTGGCTTTCAACATAATTGTTGTATGGCAAAAATCCCATATCGTTAGGGTCAAATTTATTGTCAATCAATTCCTGGGCTAATTCAAACCTGACATGCCCACCTGTTTTAGCAAACTCTAATTCATGCTTATAGCCATACTCGGCATTGTTTTGCCCATCGTATATTTGGCTAAGGCCTATGATACCATTAAAATGATAGTTTTGTTTTTTATTTTTCAATAAAAATTCACCAGCCGTAACATTTGCAGTATATTTACTGTCGGGTATAAGCATATTGGTATTAATTAGGCTGATATATGAATTATTTTTTAAATTTTGATCAAAAACAAGGATATTATAATTTGTAAATGCCTGGGTTATGTACTCCCTTTCAACACCTGTTACGGTATTATTGATTTTTGCGGTTGATTTAAGTGTAATTGCATTAAAAAGACCTACCCCAAGTCCATTTTTTGAGCGACCAGTAATTTTAGTAGCATTAATAATTTTAGTTTCAATAGGGTTACTAATAAGTTCTTCATTTTCTGCCATTTGACCTTCAACATCGTCAAATTTTTTAGGGTAAGAACCTATCCGTTTCGAGTAAAATATTTCTCCTTTGGTAAACAATTCAGTCCCTTCGGTAAAAAATGGCCTTTTTTCTTCGTATTGTGTTTCAAATGCCGATAAATTAAGGATTGCATCATCGGTTTGTACCTGCGAAAAATCAGGTATCAACATCATATCCAGCGTAAGGCTTTCATTAATCCCGTATTTTAAGTCCATGCCCCCCCTTATCCCTTTTGCCCAGTCATCGTTTTCAGAATCGTGCTGTACAAAGGTTGAAAAATATGGTGTAAACGACAACCGTAAAGGCGGTTTAATGTTTTTTATCCCTGTAAGCTCACCAGTTTGATTTGTAAAACCATCTATTCCGTTATTTATCCAGTTCCAGCTTGAAACTTCTTGTTTCCTGGTAATTCCCCTGTATATGTTAAAGCCCCAGGTTTGCTCCTCATCTTTTGAAAAACGCAAGGCCGAATATGGTATTTTTATTTCAGCTACCCATCCTTCATCGGTTATCTTAACTGCGCTTTCCCAAACAGCGTCCCAATTTGTAGCTTCATTGTTTGATGAACCTTTAACATCGGATTGTACGCCGGCAGCGGTTACGACAAATGAATTTGAATTAATCCCGTCGTTAAAAGTGCCAATTGACACAACGAACATATCAGCACCAGCATCATATCCTGCATCACGTCTAGTTAATATTGTAAATATGCTGTCCGGGTAATCGTCGTATAGGGTTGCACCAATAAAAATTGCATTATTATTATAAATTACTTTAACTTCAGTTTTTTCTGTAGCAGGTTTTCCGTTATAAGGTGTAAACTGTACAAAATCTTTAGCAACCGGAACATTCTCCCAACACTTATCATCAAGTTTCCCATCAATTTTGGGTACACTCTCTATTTTTGTTATTTGTAGCTTTTTTTTGCTATGTTGCGAATAAAGCTGGCCAAAAAACATTGATTGAACAAAGAATAATAAGATAAACGCTACGTATTTACTTTTCATATAGTTTTTTTTATGGCAACGAAAATACAATTATTAGTCGATAATCAAAAACAATTGGCATGTGCCCTATCAAATAATTACTGGATTGGGTTGAGTATTAAATACAGTGTAAAAATCAGTTTTTAAACTTATAACCTGATAAAACCAATTATTTGTTAAGTTTCACAAGGTTGTTCTTACGTGACGAAGTTTCGTTTACAAATCATGAAATTGATATTCAAAAAGAAGATAGGTTTTATATTTTTACCAATGGGTATATTGATCAATTTGGCGGTTCAAATGCCAGAAAATTTTAAACCAAAATTTTCTGGATTTACTTCTGTCTACTCAAAACACAACCCTAGCTGAACAAAAACAAATACTTGATGAAACCTTTGATAATTGGAAAGGCAACTTGATGATGTGTTGGTGATAGGGATGAGATGGGGTGATTAAAACCAAGATGTTTGTGTTTTTTTCTTCGTTGTAGTTTCTAAAGTACCAAAAGATAGGCATCATCAATAGCAAAGGGTAAAGCCCTTTGTTGTGTGTAATCTCCATACTGAAAAATTCTATTGAATATTATAGCTAACGACAAATATACAATAAATATAGACACCTGAAAAAGTGTTAATAACTCGTTTTAAAAAGCAAAGACCTTAAAGCCTTAACCACCTGAAATTAAAATATTTACAATTTTAATTATATGTAATTCAACTGGCATTAATAAGTAGCTCATATTTTTAGGAATAAAACTGATAGATAAAATGTTTAAATAATAAAATTTTGTACTTTTGAAGAGAATTTCATGTTTCACAAAATGAAAAATTAAAGAAATGAAAATTGAAATAGAAAATTTAGGCCCGATAAAACAATTTGAATTTGATATAGAAAAGGACTTTCACATTATTTATGGTGAAAATAATATCGGAAAATCTTATGCAATAAATACTATATACATATTACTAAAATATTTAGTTGTTGAACCTATTAATTTAAGTAAATTAATATCTCGACACCTTTTAGACCAAGAAAAATTGCCAGAAATTGAAGATTTAAATGATATTGTTAATGCTAAATTGACGGATGAAAAATATCGAGAGTTTACTATAACAAAAAAATGCGAAGAAATATTAAAAAAAGGAATCGAAGCTGAATATGTTACTTCAATATCAAAAAGTTTTAAGAATTCGTTTTCGAGTTTTTACAATATGCGAAATAAACTGAGTAACAAACAGCTTGTTTTAAAAATTTTACTGCGTAATTTTAACTTGATTATAAAATTATCAAAAAATAATGAATTATACTTAGATGAATTACAGCTAAAAAAACGAATTACTGTTCGATTTATAGATACAAATAGAAACGTCAAAATAGAAGAAGATAAGATTATTTTATATATAAAAAAGTCTGAGTTTGGCTTGGAAAATTTTCAAAAAGAAATACTTTTTGTTGTACATCACGAAATGGAAAATTCTATCAGAAGTCTAAAAAACAGTATTAGTGATATTTACTTCTTTCCTGCATCTCGTTCCGGCTTGTATCAGGCAATGAATATTTTTAGTTCTGTTTTTGCAGAACTATCAAAAGTAAGACATATTGTAAATAGTCAAATAAGTATTCCGGCACTCTCAGAACCCGTATCTGACTATTTTTTAAAACTTTCGACAATAAAAATAAATACAACTTCCGACAAATATGCGAAAATAGCAAAGGAAATGGAAAAAAACCTTTTAAATGGCGAAGTAGTATTCAATAAAGAAACAAAAAAGATTGAATATGTGGAAAAAAAGACAAAACTACGATTAGATTTATCAGAAACATCTTCAATGGTATCTGAAATATCACCCATTGTTGCATATCTGAAATATGTAATAAATGAGATTCAGATTAAAGATGATAGTTCAGACGCATACAACTTAATATGGGGCTCGGAAGAAGGTTTAGAATATAATAATTCAAAAAAACTTATTTTTATTGAAGAACCGGAAGCACACCTGCACCCCAAAATACAGATAAAATTGATTGAATATTTTTCGAAATTGATAAATAATAATATAAAAATTGTACTTACAACGCATAGTGATTTTATATCTAACAAATTAACTAACCTTATCTTGTCTGAAGACTTGAGTTTTGAAAAAATATCAAGTTGTCATTTAATAATGACCAAGGAAGGAAGTATTGATAAAGGTGATATGCAAGCAACCCAAGAGGGTATTGATGACTATAATTTTCTGGGGGTTTCAGAAGAGTTATATGAAGAAAGAATGAAGTTATCTAATCCAGAAAACTAAAAAACATGATTTTAAACACAATACGAAATCATCAAATATTGTCCAATTATATAGAAGAAAAATGTGATGAAGAAGGTGTGTGCGTTGAAATAGATAGTCGCATCCCAAAGAATAATTACGTCATTATTAAAGTAGATAATTATTATAACAGTTTGAATATTGCTGAACGACCTGCTTCACCTGATTGTTTGATTATTTTGGAATGCCAAAACTCAGGTTACGCCATGTACATTGTCGAATTAAAAAGCATTCATTCTTCAAGTGGATTTGAAATAAAAAATATGGACGAAAAGTTTAAAACATGCCTATATGATTTCATTAGCAATAAGTTCAGCGATGTATTAGAAATTGAATACAAACGAATAACATTATATTTTGTCAGCAAAATTGAAATATATAGACGCGACATGGGATTAAAACTAAAAGTTTTACAAAATAAAAGATATAAGTATCATGATAAAAAATGTTTTATTGAACCCTTAATGCCAGTTCCTGCAATTAAACCTTGTTATTGAAACAAATACACACAACATACTACTGATCGTCAGTCGATTGAAGGTGCTTTATTCCAAAATAAATACTTATAGTTGGAAGATAATTATTTTTGTACTTTATCCGATTTATGACACCCCAGGTATGAGGTTTTAAAAAAATTTACTTATGATAAATCTATCCCATCTTCAATTTCTTTAACCGAATTATCGCACGCAACAATAAAGCGATCTAAAAAATCTTTGTAAAGGTGGATATCTTGTTCTTTTTGGCAAAGAATTTCGAGTTGTTGCAGATTATTAGCCTCATCTTGCATGCCTACAATTTGAAAAGAGTTTTTTGCTTTATGGGCAACTTCCCCAAGTTCACCCCAGTTTTTTTCATCAAATGCCTTTTGTAAGCCTAATTTTTGTACTTGTATCTGTGATTTATACATTTCTAAAAGTGCTGTGATCATAGTAACGTCATTATCTGTGTTGACTTTTAGATAGTTTAAATTAATCATTATCCGTGTTTTTTGTTTTTTTCGTCAAATATAATACTTTTGAAATTAAATCTTCCCTTTCGAATGGTTTTATTAGGTAATCGTTCATACCAACATTAAAGCATCTATTTATTTCATCTATTGTTGCTGCCGCTGTTACGGCTATAATAGGGATGTTTTTTATTTTGTTGCTACCATCTGCCCTAATTTTTGTAGCTAAGCCATATCCATCCATTTCGGGCATATGTAAATCGCATAAAACTATGTCAAAGTCCGAATTCGACAGCTTTTTTAAGGCATCAAGGCCATTTATTGCTGTTTCAACTTTAAATTTGCCTTTTTTTAATACTGATATTGTAAACATCAGGTTCATCGGATTATCATCAACCAAAAGAATATTTATATCCGACATTGCATTAAGAGCATCATTATCTATAACTTGAGGAACTATAATTTTTGAATACGGGATATTAAAAATAAATGTGCTGCCTTTTCCTTTTTCACTTTCAATCCTTATTTTGCCGCCTTGTAATTCAATCAATTGTTTGGTTATTGCAAGCCCTAAACCTGTTCCCCCGTATTTTCGTGTTGTCCCGTTGTTCTCTTGGGTAAAACTCTCAAAAATAGCGTCTTGCTTCTCTTTTTCTATTCCAATACCTGTATCTTTTATTCTAAATTCAAGATCAATAATTAACTCGTTCTCAAATATTTTTTTCACATAAACTTCAATGCTTCCTTGTGGGGTAAATTTTAAAGCATTACCAACCAAATTAATAAAAATCTGGTTTAACCTATAATCATCTCCTATAACAATTTGAGGTATATTGTCATTAATATCAGAGCTGAAATCCAGATTCTTCCTTTGAAATTCATAATGCATTGAGTTATACAATCGCTCTATTGACTGGCGAATATTAAATTTCTTTTTCTCAAACTGTAGCTTTTTGCTGCCCAATTTCGAAAATTCCAGCAAATCGTTAATAACAGATAATAAATGGTCCGACGACAGTTTAATGTTCTTTAAAAATTGTTTTTGTTCATCATTAAGCGGTGTTTCATCTAAAAGGCTTGTAATACCTACAATTGAACTAAGCGGGGTTCTTAGTTCATGGGTTGTATTTGCCAAAAAACGTTCCTTAGCTTTTAGCGAGACTTCAGCCATTTGCTTTGACCGTTTAAGCTCATTATTTTGTTTTTCAATTTGCTCAAGCATTTCGTTAAATCCAGTGCTCAAACTACCAATTTCATCCTTTGAATTATTAACAGACCTAACAGAAAAATCTTTTGTCGATGAAATTTTATTCATTAATTTATGTAAATGAAATATGTGCTGTGTAATTATTTTTTGAAAAAAGTAGGCTAATATAAATGCAATAATTACAGTTAATACAAGTATAATGGCAATTACCTTAAAATAATTATCCTGTTTTACTTTTAATTCATCCAAATTATATTTAATTCGGATATATGCGGTAGTGTCATTCTTGAAAATAACAGGAATATTTGCGATAATGTTTTCCGCTAAAAATAAAACCGTGTCTGTTTTGAGCGGAAGTGGGTAATTCATCTCACTAGCAACGCCGTTTTTATCATAGCTGACAAAAATACTCGAATCAGGTAATATTATGCTTGCTTTTTCTACAGATTTTTCAACCTTTAGGGTTGACATGTACTCTTTGGCTGATTTTTTATCGTTGAATAAAATCGTTGCTGAATTGCTATCGCCTATTACTTTCGAAAGTATTAACAGTTTTTCTGATATCTCCCTGTTATATATTTTCTTGTCGGTTCTATAATATATAACAGATGCAATGATAGTGTTTATTATACTAATAACGACAATTAGGAAAATAATTTTTGTCCTTATAGAAAGGTCTTTTATTTTTTGCATCAATTATTTAAACTATGGTTTGCTAATAGAACGAAGTTTTTTGAAATAAATTTTTAATCTCTTTTTTATAATTATTTTTTCATGTAAAAAGAATTACAAAACCGAACATAATCACTTAACCTACTTTGACTTACAGGTTAAATAATAGTCGCTAAATCAAGCAATCCGGAACTTATTTCCAATTTTGCAAAACTCAGGGCACTTTGGCTTATTTCAAACCCCAAGTTTGGTACATCACCTGTAATATTTATCATACCACCCGACTCGCAAAAATGCGGGATATTGTCGCCAATTGTTAATACATGCTTGTTTTTAAAATGCCTGATTAAGCTCGCTGTTTGTTGTGTATTACTACCTGTGGTAAAAATTAAATGGCAGCCCTGTATTTCATTCGTGTTTTTATATAAATCAACTTCCCAAGCACGTCCATTTATTTTTTTCCCACTTAGGGTTTCTATTAAGGCCAATTCTATCGATTTATCGCCAAAAACACCTATCCTGAAAGGCGCTTCATCAGAACCAAAAGCATCTATAGGCCAGCTAACAAATTTAGTGACATTGAATATATACGATGATTTTATAACTTCCGGACTATTCTTTTTCATGTTAAACACATCAATGTTTATAAAATTTTCGCTAAAGTTAATAATTTTGAGCTAATTTCAATGTCTCTATCCTGAATTTCCTGATAGTTTATTTCAATTTCTTTTTTCCCATATATATTTTTAATGTTTATCATACCTCCGTTTATACAGAAATCATCAATATTATCGGCAATTGTTAAAATATTTTTAATTTTTGAGATTTTAATAATATCATCTGTTCTTAATTTTTGTTCATTAGTGATAAAAACTATCGACCCATTTACTATTTTATTGTATTTTTTCCCTACTATAACTTGCCAATTTTTGTACTTAACAGTATTTTTTGTTTGAATCTCGTAATTAATTGCATGAGTTTCATCAGATATAACAAATATTAATTTTTCTGAATTATTATTATAAACCGTTTGCCAATTAATAAATTTTGAAAGATTGATTATAGTATTAATCTTTTCTAACTCTATTGATTTTTGTGCAGCAGAATTAATTGATATATTGTGAATTATAAAAAATAAAAAAAAATTTAACACTAAATTTAAAGTCTTCATTTCAAGTATTGTTAGATTTTGGTTTATAAATATTCGGCTAAAGTATACAACACTTTACATAAAGACAAGAGAAAAAGTATTTTTTTTTGAAAAATTGTTTAATATTGTTAAAATTCCTTAAAAAAATGACTATAAACCGTGAATTACAATTATTAATAATACAATTGAAAAAAAATAAGCCCTAATTAATTATGCTTTTTTTGAGCAAGATTGCATAAAATATTTAAATTTGTAAACTAAGAGCTTGTTAAGAAATAACTTTTACATTATAAACATTATTCCTAAACAAGCCCTATGGTAAAAAAAGGTAGATTGCATCAATAAAAAATACATGTAGTTAATACCAAATTTAAAAATGTTACGTTGCATTAATCGTAAAGCTTAAACAGAGTTTGTCTATAAAGTCCGACTTCTGCGTTGTTGCTCAAAATCTAAATCCTCAAATACAGTTAGTATTCTGCGGTTTAGACTTATCACACGCCTTGAACTCAAACTTTCTAGCCCAAACTCTCGACTTTATTGACAGATACTAAATAGAGTGTTTATAGTTTTAAATACCGTATGAAAATTTTTTAATATTAATATTACATAAAAAAATGCTTTGATATGAAGAAACTGATTTTATTTGTATCCCTTTCATTTGTTTTCAATTTTGGTGCTTTTGCCCAAGTTGAAAAAACGGAAACACTGGTTGTTGATGATAATCAGGAAGCAGAACTTGCATATAACAAAGGTATTACAAGTTTTCAAAAAAAAGATTACAAAAAAGCGATTACAGGGTTCACTTCTGCAATTGAAAATAAAAAAAGCTTTTATCAAGCTTACTACAACCGAGGTAGAGCTAAAAGCGAAATGAAAGACTATAAAGGGGCACTTGGTGATTTTAACAAGGCAATTGAACTTAAAAAAGACTATGCAAAGGCATATTTTGGAAGAGGCATTGCTAAAATATATGCTAAGGATACTACTAAAACAGCAGTATTGGATTTTAGCCAGGCTGCGGTTTTAGGTGAAAAAAACCCAAAACTATTCTATTATAGGGGTATTGCAAAATTCCTTAACAAAAATTACCATGGGGCCTTGTCTGATTTTTCGCAAACAATAAAACTTGACACTTTAAATGCTTTTGCATACAATGAAAGAGGCAGTACAAAAAGGCAACTTAAAAGTTACAAAGCTGCGATTTCTGATTATTTAATGGCGCTAAAACTTGACCCAAAAATGCTAGTTGCCTACGTAAATATGGGAAGTGCAAAAAAAATGATGAAGGATTATGATGGGGCTGTGGCAGATTATAATACAGCAATAAAGCTAAAGCATGATTACTACATTGCGTACAATAACAGGGGGTCGGTTAAATTTGAACAAGAAAAATATGACGAGGCCGAAAAGGATTTTAATAAAGTTATTAGTTTGGAACCCAAATACGCTTTTGCATACAACAACCTAGGCATGGTTTATATGAAACAAAATAAATATGATAAAGCTTTAACAAATTTCAATAAAGCAATTGAACTAAATGCTGATTTTGCCAAGGCTTTTGCTAACAGAGGAAGTACTAAAGAAATGTTGCTGGATTTTGAAGGGGCTTGTAGCGATTGGAAAAAAGCAGTCGAGCTGGGTATTGAAAATCCTAAAGAATTTTTAGAAGGATGCAAGTAATTTTGTTGTTATCACAAGCAAATAAATACAATAATAATTAAACACACATAATACGTATTAAAATAATAACCTATGAACTCAGTTAAGTTTATTATCGCCATAAGTTTTTTGACATTCATTTTCACTTTCTCTGTTGCCCAGGAAAGAGTCTATATCAAAAAAAAGGAATTTTTTACTACAGACGAAGGGTTTAAAGAGGCTTGGAAAAATATTAAAAAAGGCAATTTTCTTTTTTACCAACACCGCCCGGCAAGTTATAAAGATGCAATCCCTTTTTATAAAGATGCCATTGCATATAACACTGAAAATGCAGAATTAAACCTGATATTGGCCATTTGTTACCTAAGGTCCGACCCAAAAGCCGAGGCTCTTAAATATATTCAAAAAGCAATTGACCAGAAAGAAGATGTTCATGAAAAGGCAAACTTTTTCCTTGCCAGGGCATTACACCATAATCTTGAGTTTGCTAAAGCTATTGTTGAATACGATGCATACAAAGAGACCTTAAACGGAAAAAAACTAAAAGAACAATCACCTATTATTGATAAATATATCTCTGAGTGTGAATCCGGAAAAATTTTAAAGAAAAAAACAGCAAGGATAATTATCAACAACCTTGGCCCACAAATTAATTCAGCTTTTGATGATTATGGTGCCGTATTATCCTCTGATGGGTTACGTTTGGTTTTTACTTCACGCAGGGGTGAAAAAGGCGACAGGATAAACCCGATGGATGACAAATATTTTGAAGATATTTACACCTCAGATTTCGTTGATAGTGGATGGAAAGAGGCTGAGAACATTGGCAAACCTGTAAATACCGACTGGAATGATGCCGCTGTTGATTTTCTTGATGAAAAAAACATGTTGATTTTTTATAGAGGCCGTGAACGTGGTGGCGATTTATATACCACATTGTATAAAAAAGGCAAATGGAAAAACATTAACAGCATATCCAATAAAGTAAATTCAAAAAAATCAAAAGAGTCAGCTATTAGCTTCAACGCAGATGGTACCACTATGTATTTTGTAAGCAATATGGATGACGATAGTTTCGGTGGCAAGGATATATATTACTGTATTTTAGACGATAAAGGTAAAAAATGGTCAAAACCCATAAATATTGGGGATGATATTAATTCAGAATTTGATGAAGAATCTGTATTTATCAGCCCGGATGAAAAAACCATTTACTTTAGTTCAAAAGGGCATAACACAATGGGGGGCTATGATATTTTTATTTCTGAATATAAATACGATTCATGGACAACACCAGTAAATTTAGGGCTGCCGATTAATACTGCCGACGATGACCTTTTTATGACAATATTACCAAATGCACGCGATGCATACTTTTCGGCAATAAGAAAAGAAGGCTTTGGCAGTTTTGATATTTACCATGCAACAATATTAGGCCCCGAAAAACCTTTGTTACTGACAAACGAGGATGAATTGCTTGCCGGTATCGCTACCCCGATAGAAGAGTCGTTTATTGAAGAATCGATGAAAATTAGCTACACCAGGATGACAATTGTTAAAGGTAGCGTTACTGATTTTAATACAGGGACCCCATTAGCATCAACAATAGAACTGGTTGATAATGCAACCGGTAAACTAATCAAAAAAACAACATCGAACAAAAACACAGGTTCGTACCTTATAAGTTTGCCATCGGGTAAAGATTATGGGTTTTCGGCCAATACCGATGGTTACATGTTCCATTCAGAGAATTTTGTTGTGCCTGAAGCACAGGACTATAAAGAAATATTTAAAGACATTAAATTACAACCGATAACACCGGGGTCAAAAATTATTTTACATAATACTTTCTTTGAAACAGCTAAATCGACACTAAGGACAGAGTCTTTTTCTGAATTGAACAGGTTGGCAAAAATGTTTGAAAAATCCCCTAACTTAGTTATTGAAATTTCGGGACATACAGATAGCCGGGGATCAAGATCTGCAAATCAGCGTTTATCGGTTGCTAGGGCAAAATCAGTGGTCGATTATCTTAAAGCCCAAGGTGTTAAAGCTGCAAACCTTAAGGCGGTAGGTTATAATTTCAAGTTTCCTGTGGCATCAAATAAAACAAAAGAAGGCCGCCAAAAAAACAGGAGGGTCGAGGCTAAGGTTTTAAGCAATTAAGTAAATATGGTATCACCTGACACATCACGTAAAATTTCGCTTGCCCCATTACAAGGTATTACTGATTATCATTTCAGGAATGCTTTCAATACGCATTTTATTAGGATTGATAAAGCATATACGCCTTTTTTAAGGTTGGATAAGGGGGATATTAAAAAATCGCAAATAAAGGATGTTTTACCTGAGAATAACAAAGGTTTACATTTGATACCCCAAATACTGACAAATTCTGTTGACGAATTTATTTATTTCTCGAAATATTTATCCGATTTAAATTATAAGGAAATAAATTGGAACTTGGGTTGCCCTTTCCCGATGATTACAAAACGGCAAATGGGTTCAGGCTTGTTGCCATTTCCTGAAAAAATAGAACATATCCTCGAAAAAGTACTGGATATTATCCCAACAAAAGTTTCTATTAAAATGCGTTTGGGATACGAAAACGATGGCGATATCCTTAAAATTTTACCTATTCTTGATAAATTCCCCCTATCAGAAATAATAATACATGCCAGGGTGGGAAAACAAATGTATAAGGGTAAACCCAATATAGAGGCTTTTGAAAAGTGTGTGGGTTTAAGTTCGCATAATATTTGTTATAATGGCGATATTGACAGTGTAGCGACTTTTGATAAATTAAACAAACAGTTTAAAAATATCAATAATTGGATGATTGGCAGGCCTGCCATTTCAAACCCATTTTTAATTGAAGAAATAAAAGAGGGGAAAACAATTAGTGCCTCTGAAAAATTAGAAAGGTTCAGCAGCTTGCATTCATATTTGTATGAGCAACTAACAGGCAATTTATCGGGGCCCGGTCATACTTTAAGCAAAATGACCCATTACTGGGAATATTTTTCAAAATCTTTTTCAAATAGCCGAAAAGTGTATAAAAAAATTAAAAAAACGAACACTTTTAGCAAATTTGAAGAAAACATACACGATATTTTTAATAACGAAGAGTGGGTTGCATAAAATCAGACATCTTTACTTATCATAAACTGTACTGTCATACATTGACCATTTTCCTTATCTAAAATTTATGGTCATTAGTATATTAGTCATTGGCCATTAGGTTGTTATATGCTACTTTCAATGACTAATGACCAATTTCTAATGACTTTTAACGACGACTCTATTTTATAAACAAAACCCATAACGTATTTATAATCTGTTTATACGGCAGAAATTTTGAACTTTCACCAGCCGATCAAATTGCCTTTTACTGTGGTATTTACTTGTTTTTCAACATCAAATGTAAAAATATTTTCGGGTTTTGATAAACGTACAAGCATAACTTCTTGTATTTTACTGAAACCTTTTTTCCCATTCCTGAATATTGTACCAGTGCAAAATTATTACCATACCCATCAGCATTCCAATTGCCCCAAAACTTTATACCATCTTCGCGCCTGCCGTTATCAAGCTCCTGCATCCTTATAGCTTCGTGCCTTTCTTTTGATAAAACATGTGGTTTGTTCCCATACATCAGGTTTAAGCTTTCAATAAACACCGAATACGACGAACCGCTACAATAACTGGTTTTGCGGGGTGCCTGTAACAATTTATTGCCAAAAAGTTCAATATTATATCCTATTGGCGACTCAGGCGGGTCGGCCTTTATGCCAATAAAATATCCGCCGCCATCCATTGCAGAAGATTGTACCAAATCAATAGCCCTAAGAACATAAACATTATATCCGGAAACATATTTCCCAAACAATTTTGCATGTTGGGTATGATAATTTCCATTCAACAAATCTTCTTTTTTAAGGATAAGCCTTGTCCCATCATCTTTTGTAACAGCTAAATTTTCATTATCTGTTTTTTGGTTTTCGCAAGCAAATATTACAAGTAAAAATAACATAAATACAAGTTTTGACCTATTAATTGTTTTATTCATAACTTTTTGTTTAATATTTTATTTTTGATTAATCACTTCGGTTTGCCCTGGGTGAAAAAGTTCAGAGTTATCATCCCTTTTCGTACATTTTCTTTGTCTTCAATAGCAGAACATATTTCTGGATTTTCGGCTATCTGACTAAGCAATTTATCTGTTTTTTGTACAAATTTTTTAGCACTGGCTTCCGACCACTTCTCTTCAAGGTATTTTACTATTTTGTCGAAACTTTTCTCAGCCCTCTTCGTCCACTGTATTTTTAGAGCCATTTTTGATATTTTTTTATTACCTTTTCGTGCGATACAATTTCACCATTTTCGGCTTGTTCAAGTCCTTCCTCAATTTCCTCTTTCAAAGCAGCTGGCAGGTCGGCCCATTTTTCGATCTTACTTGTAGGCGCATGTTGATGGGTAATCATTACATAAATAGCTTTTAGAAGGGTTTCATTTTCCATTTCTTCTTTTCTTTTAAATATTCCAAAGGCCACTGTTTATTGTATATTTAGCCTATTTGTTACGGAATACCAACCAATCCCTTAATTTGCATTAATCACCAAAAAAACATATATCACCATACAAAAACAACTCCTAACAACCCCTATAAAAAAAGAAATTCCTTATGCCTGAATATGACCCCAAACCCCTGAAAAAGGGGCTTTACCTCACAACAAAATAATCAACCCTAAACAATGATTAAACTATTAATTATTAAACTGAGAACTAAAGTCCCCTATTGGAGCCTGTTCCGCTACTGCGGAGGGATTTTGGGGTGTTTTAAATACCTGCCGATTTTTTAATTTTATAATGAATATACTTTGATTAATGCAATAGTGCAAAGTTTTTACAAATACAGGCATAACCTGTTTCGTCTTTTAAGGGAAGCCTGTTTAAATATATCCGACGAAGGTAAAACCTTAGCCGAACGACACCGCTTTTTTATCCCTGCTTAACGGGGGTTGCCCTTAATCCAATTTTTAAATAAGTTATTTTCTTGTATTTGAAATATTAAAGTTTGAAAGGTAATCTATAAATTTTCTGAAACTGTTGAATAATAGCATTACGTACATTAGTAAAATACTTAGCCATATTACTATCATATTAAACAAAAGCGTAGATATTTCTATACCAAAAAGGTATTTTTTTGATGTATAAAAGTGGGCACGCCCATATTCTGTTTCAGGTTTTTTGAATATCGGGTCTTTCATCTGTATTAAACGGTGGTCTTCTGTTTCTACAATCTTTTTAATATCCGATTTGTTTAAAACAAATGTCGCTAATTGCTTATTGTAATAGTCTTTTTTTAAGGTAGCTACTGCTTCGCTGCTTCCCATTTGTTCTACTAAATTTAAGTAAATTTTATCTTTTATTTGATTAGCCTTGTTTTGCCGCTGCCTTAAGTATTGTTTCAGCTTATCGATATAAATTGTTGCCGCTTCTGCTGTTTTGCTATTATAATTTTCAGGCGTTAAATCCTCAATATCAACAAATTGAATGTTTTTCACCATTCTGTTCAAAATTAAAAATTCATTTGAAATCAATAGTAAATCATTTTCCATTCGTTCTTTGTCGCCGCCATTTTTCTTGATTTTTAAGCTACGGTCAACCCTCGATTGCAACTCGGGTAAAAGAAACATCGATTTATACGAAACACTGCTTATTTCTTCATCTACCTTAAAAAAATGTTTTTCGTATTGGTTATTCTTAAACTGTTCAACCGCCATGGCTTCGTATGCCCAACGCGAAATCATTAAATCGCCAATTACCGGGACATATTTAACTGTTGTAACACTTTTATGTAGTTTGTTAAAATTAACCATTACCCCACTAAACAGCAATTGGGGCACAATTATAAACGGAATAGTTATATATATGGTTACCACAGAGTTTAATGCCGACGATATATTCAACCCGATAAGGTTTGCCGCTGCCATTGTTGAAAAAAGCACAGCAAAATGGCTCATTGTCATCCATTTTATCTCTAAAACCAAATTACCGACCAAAACAAACGAAAGCGACTGTATGGCAGACATAACAAAAAGCACAACAATTTTTGAGTTCAGGTAGCTCATCCAACTGAGGTTAAGAAACGACTCGCGCATCAGTATCCTGCGGTCTTTTATAATCTCTTCGGCACTTACCGTAAGCCCAATAAACATTGCGACTATTACACTCATAAAAAGGTAAGCTGGGATATTTTCGTTTTCGCTGAACAAATATTGTGAAGGGTTTTCAGCAGTACCAAAAATGTATTTTGTAAAAAACCCTAAAATAATTGCCAATAAAGGTGCCTCAAAAAAATTAATCAGCAAATATTGTTTATTTGTTAGTTTCGACAATATATTCCTTATGCTAAATATTTTGAATTGTTTAAACTTTGCCGGGATTTTAAAAGAGTTTTGCGGTAAGTCCAGTTTTTCTTTTTGTTCAGGCAGTTTAATTTTACCATCTATTTTTTCTAAGTATAATTTATACCATTCTTTTGGGCTTACTTTTCGTATCCTACTTAGCTTCCCATACTCATTAACTATCTTAGCTTCAAGTATTTGCAATGATTGCTCAGCATTTACGTTACCACAGGTAATGCATTCGCTTTCGTCGGCGTTTACATGCTTGCTTGCTTGTTTAAAATACACAACCGCATCAATAGGGTTTCCGTAATATACAGGGTGGCCACCTTTATCAAGTATCAACAAACGGTCAAATAGTTTATAAATATCGGACGATGGCTGATGGATGTTTACAATAACCAATTTCCCTTTTAAGGTTTGCTCTTTAAGCAGGCTCATTACAATTTCTGAGTCTTGCGACGATAAGCCAGAAGTAGGTTCATCAACAATTAAAATTGAAGGTTCGCGCATTAGCTCAAGGGCAATATTTAGCCTTTTGCGTTGCCCGCCGCTAATAAATTTATTTAATGGCCCACCAACTGTAAGGCTTTTGGTCTCAAGCAGATCAAGATCTGTTAAAATATCTTCAACAACAAGTTTAATTTCTTCCTCGGTAAAATTTGTAAAACAAAGCTTTGCATTATAATAAAGGTTTTGATAAACTGTAAGCTCTTCAATCAATAAATCATCTTGTGGCACAAAACCAAGCACCCCGGCAAGTTGTTCCTTATCGTCGTGTAAATCGTACCCGTTTATTGTAATTTTTCCCGAGTTAAGCGCAAAATTTCCATTTAGTACGTTTAGCAATGTTGATTTACCAACACCGCTCCCCCCCATTATTCCTATTAAATGGCCCGATTCTTCAGAAAAGCTAAAGCGTTGGATACCATTTTCGCTGTTTTTGAAACGGAATTCGATATTATTGGCTGTTAAAACAATTTTTGCCTTGCCTTGTTCATGTATAAATTTTCCGGCAACATCGCTGTAATAAACAGAATTTATACGCCCGCCCTTAATAACAGAACCATTATCGAAAACATAAGCACGTTTTGGTATGATATTCATTGAGTTCAGATACAAAACATCATCGCCATGGTAGTTTAACACATAAGTATTGGTGCTTTCGATATGTAAAATTACAATTTGCCCATTTATGTTTTTGTCTTCGATATGCCTATATGCATTCGCTTGCCCTAAAACTTCGGTATTTTTTATTTGCTTGGCATTTTTTTCGCTTTCATATTCATCTATACTACTTATTAATAATATCCTTTTATTTTCTTTTATAAATTCAATCCCATCGATTATAACTGCCTTAAGGTTAAGATATTCCTTTTCGTTAATATTAAAAGTCCCGGCAACGGTTTGTACAAAATCGAGTTCTTTTTCGGTAATAATAAAATCTTCGTTAATAAATTCCAACAAACGTATCAATACTATTATTTTATCGCCCTGCTCAAGTTGTTCATTAATTTCATGACAAATCTTTAATACCTTTACAGAATTAAGCGATGTCCTTTTACGCTCATTCCTATCGTTTTTTTTGTCTTTTTTATGATGTATCATTAAAAAATCATCGAAAAGCTTGAGGTATTCCTTAACAAGTTTCCTATTTAATTGCAAGGATAAATACGATTCAACAATTTTCCTGGCATTTTGAGAAACTCCTTCGGTATTCACATTTGCAACTATTGCAAAAAGTTTCATCAAGGCACGTAAAATAGATTCGTTCATTTGGCTAAAATAATTTGATAAAATTTGAACCTGTTTTCAATATAATTGCAAAAAAAGGAACACGATAACCATGCTCCTTTTATTTTGAAAAACACTAAATAGTTACTTTTTTAAGTTGTTTCAACCACAGATTTTCTTAAAGCTTCAATTTCTTCTTTAATTTTATTGAATTGTTCTTGTGTTAACTCAACAACACCGTCTTTTTCAACAACTTCGTTGTAAATAGTTTCAATGTTGTTTAAATCTGTCAGTACTTTTGCTACATTCTCATCTTCTTTATAAGTTTCAAGAAGCGGTATCAATGTTTTTAAAGTTTCTTTTTGGTCTGCTATACCTTTAAGTATTTCTGCATTATTATCGGTTAAAAGGGCCAATTCAGTTGATAAATACACACCTTCGATCCATCCACCTGTTAAAATCATTACTGAAACAGCACCTTTGCCATTATCATTAAGATATTCAAATGTTTCATGAAACGATGTTGTCAATATCTGATAAAGAGAGTCTTTATTTTCTATATTTGTCTCTACTTTTTCAAGTAAACTTGCATTAAGCGGTGTTTCTATCGCTAAACCATCGCGAAGTTTTATTGTACAAGCCAAGTAATTATTGGTTTCTTGAGTTTTGTTGTATGTACTTGCATAACTTAAATCGGCACCGTAAACACCCAAATTCATTGCTTTGGCCATTTCAGTAAAATATTTATCAACATTTTCGGGGCTGTTAGCAATATCTAAAATATAACTTGCACCTGCCTTGTTAAGCATTTCTGTTATTTCTAAAGGGGTTGGGAGCGGATAAACCAGCTTATCGGCTTTTTCGATTACCGTAGTTTCTTCAATAGAATCCGTTTCGTCATTAATTTGATCATCTGATCCGTTACCACAACTAATAATCATTACCGAAAATATAGCTGTAAGTAAAATACTACCCAAAAGTGATAAAGTTTTTTGTTTCATCTGTTTATTTTTTAATTATTTTGCTTTATACTGATATTTAAGTTACAAATATATAATTTGCATTACAATAAAAAAAATATCAAAAATATAATAGTTAATATTTTATAAAATAATTATTAATTTTATAAAATGTTATTTAAAAAACCCATTATTACCCTATTTGGAATTATATTTTTGCAGTTTTGCATATTTGCACAAACAAAAGCCCCTTTCCCTGATTCCATAGCGCAAAAGCAACGCAATTTGCGTATATTATTTTATAATGTCGAAAACCTTTTTGATACAGAAAACGATAGCATAAAAAACGACGATGAATTTCTGCCTGACAGGGGTAAATATTGGACAAAAGGCAGGTATTACAGTAAACAAAACCATATTTCGCAAGTAATTGTTGGCGTAGGCGGATGGAAGCCACCTGAAATAATAGGTTTATGCGAAATTGAAAACCGGGGCGTATTAACAGGTTTGGTCAAGTATTCGGCCTTACGCAAATTAAACTATAAAATAATACACAAAGAATCGCCCGATAAAAGGGGCATTGATGTTGCATTGCTTTACCAAAACAAGTATTTTATACCGTTGATGTACAAGCCGATTGAAATACATTACCCATTTTCACCTACATCTACCACTCGCGACATTCTATATGTTAAAGGCAAGACCAAAAAAAACGACACATTGCATATTTTTGTCAACCATTGGCCATCGCGTTGGGGCGGACAGCTAGAAACCGAAAGAAAACGTATGTTTGTGGCATCGGTTTTAAAAAACGAGACCGATTCTATATTTAAAATCAATATAAATGCCAACATTATTATTATGGGCGACTTAAACGATTACCCTGATAATAAGAGTATTACAAACATTTTAATGGCTAACAAAACATTTGATAAGCCTAAAGCCGGAAAGTTATATAATTTATCTGCATATTTACAAGATGTAAAACATAAAGGCACGCATAAACACGATGGCAAGTGGGCAACATTAGACCAATTTATTATTTCGGGCTCTTTATTGTCAGGCAAAAACAATATTTACACAACAGTTAACGACGTACATATTTACGATGCCGGTTTTTTACTTGAACGCGACGAAAATTATAGCGGTTTTAAAACAAACAGGACTTATATTGGCTTTAAATATAATGGGGGTTATAGCGACCATTTGCCAACTTTTTTAGATTTAAAGACAACCCTATAATTTTGTCCTGCATTTTTAATATTTAACTTTTATTTATTTTTATGAAAACATTTAGTTCACTATCCCTTGTTTTAGTTTTAATTTTAGGATTCAGCTATCATACTGTTTACCAACCACATAACAAACTCATCCCAAATGCGAAGGCTGTGATAAAGTTTAAATTTGTGAATTGTACCGATACAAGCAGTTATAAGTATTTTTACAATACCCAACTACCATTTAACCAGTACAGGGCTAATTTTACCATCCACTCCGACACATTGTTCAATATGGAAATAAAGGAGGCACAACCTACAATTATTAATTTTCATGATAACAAAGCTATGTCTCGTTTTATGGGTATTACCAAATGACACGTTAAATGTTGTAATAAACAGAAAAAAGGAAGGCAAGCTAAGCGATAAAATTACATTTAAAGGTACGGCAAGTAAAATTTCGGAATATTTATCGAAAACCAAGTTTTATTATTACGACATTAAGCCAAACAAAGAGGAATTACCCCGTGATTATAATTCAAGAATAGATTCGTTAACATTGGTTGCCCTAAATAAATTTAACGATTTTAAACGTAACAATAAATTGCCTGGTTGGTTTGTTGAATACGAAAAAATAGATATATTCTTGTTCTCTGAATCGTTAAAACAAAGTCAGTATAATCAAAGATATTGGATGTATAAGCAAGCCGTAAAAACCAAAGCTACTGAAACACAAACAATTAACAGAATCATTAATGAATACAAAATTAATCAGTACAATAAGTACCTGAGTCGAAAAATGCTGGTAATGGCCCCTAACCCTAAAGGGCGTCCTGATTTTCAGCAACTTCGCCCTTTAGGGTTGGGGTAATAAGTTGCTAAAAATCTCGTATAAAGGCTTTTTAGACTGGACTCAAAGATATTATCGCTAAAAATAAATTTGATGGGGTACACTTAAAGTGCAAAGGTAATTGGGCAAAACTTTTAAGCAGTAAATATAACATTATTGGAGTACCACAATATACAATAATCGACAAAAAAGGCAACTTAATAATGAACAAAGCTAACAGGGATTCGTTAAGTTATTATATTGAGCAAAATCTATAAATTTCTGACTTTAAGCTAGTTAAAAAACACATTGGTTATAGTACAGATGTTCTGTGATACTAATTTGTTTTATCAAGCACCAACGGTGCGCTTATCAATAGCATTGGGCGTAGCCCAATGTTAAAAAACGAATCAAAATCAAGCACCAACGGTGCGGTATAAAAATGGAAATAACATTTCGCACCTTTGGTGCTTGTGGCAATACATGTTTAATTTACCCAACCCTATGGATTGGGTTATTGATTATCGCACCCTTGGTGCTAACCCTAAAGGGCGTCCTGATTTTCAGCGACTTCGCCCTTTAGGGTTGGGGTAATAAGTTGCTGAAAATATCGTATTAAGGCTTTTTAGACTGGACTCATTTATTATAAACAAGAAAAAAGCAATATATCCAAACAAATAGAGACTATGAAAAGCACTCTCATTTTTTAATCTAAAATTCTCTTTTTTAATAAGCTTTCCTATTAATCCTATTATTCCAAGTGCAATAATTATTAATAAATATACTGTCATTATATAAAAATCATTTTAATTGGGCACAACAATAATATAACGCTGTTGCACATTTACACCTTTCATGTGCAAGTGTATTTTTTTATCTATATGCAATAATAGTGAATAAAAACTAAAGAGAAAAACTATTAAGTATATTTTTTCTTTTTTGCGGTTTTCTAATAAATTATCTAAAGGTCTACATTTTATTTACAACTTATACGACAAACCAATACTCAACACCTCTTTAAATTGTACAGCAGGCCCCTCCCCTATTTTTTCGCCTTGCCCGTTATATTTGGGTATGGCCAAATCATCATCGTAAATTAAATGTGTGCTAAGGGTGGTATTTATCAAATTGGTAAATTTAAAAGTTAAGGTAAGTTCCCAATCAATATCTATGTTTTGGGGCTTGTTTTTATAATTCGTAAAAAAATCAAGTTTGTTCAACAAATGGATATTTTTATTCATATTCCAGTTTAATACCGTTTTTACTATTGCACCCGATTCACTTTTATAAGTTTTATCTGCTTCAATGCCATAAACAGTATGTTCTATAATAGATGTGTCACGTACAGAAGTAAATTTTTGCGTTAAAGGGGAAAAAAAAACCGAAAATTGTGGTAAAGGGTAATAATTCATCCC
>NBLH01000070.1 GCA_002084525.1 Bacteroidetes bacterium 4572_117
GATAATTAGGGCTAAAGCCCAGTTTGCGTTCATTTTTAATCACCAGCATAAATGCCGGTGCTAGTTAAAAGTACTATTTGCAAATTCGTTTTCACACAGTCTCTAAATGCCGTAGCTAATTATGAATCAGTCATTTACTCCTTAAGTTGACACGTATGCTCATAGGGGTGTTTTGCGTCAAATTAACTATGATATGACCATAGTGTCAGTTCAATCATGAGGTTTTTGGTTATGTATAAATTACAAATGTCTAATAACTTAATGACGTAATGACCAATGCCTAATGTCTATGCAAATTTGTAACCCTAAAACCCCACTGTTAACCTTAAATTTACCCTTCGGGCACTTAGGTGATTTGGTACGGCATATTGACCATCAATTGTAGATTCAATGCTTGATGAATTTGGTACAACAGTAACCCAATTATAAGAAATTGTATTGTCGATACCTAACAAATTAAAAACATCAAGCCCGATATTGATATACCTAAAAGCATTATAAAAATTAGACCTTGAAATTTTACCCTCCCGTTTTAATGCAGCAGTAAAACCAATATCAACCCTTTTGTAAGCCGACATGCGAAGTGGTGCATAATAAGTATCTTCCATTGGTGGGCCAAATGGTAAACCGCTAAGAAAAACCAAAGCTAAATTAACTTTAAATTGGTCATTACCAGGTATATAATCTTGAAAGAATAAACTGATATTAACAGGGTGGTCATTAGGGAATGGCTGTTTTCCAATCGTGTCTTTTTTAATTTGCATTTCAGATTTCATTAACGATACACTCAACCACGATTCAACACCCGGTACAAATTCACCATTTACACGAAAATCAATACCTGAAACGTAACCATTAGCCTTTTTTTGAGGGTAATAATGAATTCGTATATTATCGATGCTGTAAGGAATAATATCATTAATTATTTTATGGTATAGCTCGGCTTTTAAATGGAAGCGCCTGTTAAACATCAGAAAATCATAATCGGACGAAGCCGTAATATTGATTGAAAAAGGCGAATTTATATTATCATACAAAACACCGCTTCTATCAATAATTTCTTTGTAAAACAATGATTGGTAATAGACGCCACCACTAAATCGCAGATATAACTTTTTATCGTATCCAGGATAAAACCCGCCTGCTACACGTGGGCTGATATTGTATTTTTTATTAATGTCCCAGTATTGGTATCTTATCCCATATTCAAAATTCCATCCATTTCCTTCGCCTGATTTATACTCTGACAGTATAAATGCTGAATAACGATTAGAGGTGAATTGATTTTCTGATTTGTAAAAGTTAGCTAGTTCAATAGTTTGGCCTGTATTGGGTATTGAGTAACCAGCTGAATCAATAAGTTGCCATTCATTTATCTTATCGTGTACATGTTCATTTTGGTACTTAAAGCCCCACTGTAAATAATGTTTTTTTATGGTACAACTACCTTTGTGCTGCACGTTATATATGTTTGCTTCAAAATAATTGCGTGCGTGGTTTATAAAACTTCCAATCCCTAAATTTAAAATACTGTCGCCAAACGAATCAGAACCAATTTGTTTATCTAGCTGATTTAACGAATACCTTCCTTCAATATCATATTTAAGCTCTTCATTATCAGTATATACCGATGTTTTAAACTCCATATTTAAATTACGGTTAAGTTTATATTTAAAACTTAAACCTCCAAGTACCGATGAAAACCTGTCAATTTCGTTACCTTCAAAATCAACAAATAAATTTATAGCATCTTGTACCGTGCCAAACGATGTGGTTTTATCTTCGGGGAAAAACAGGTAATTATTATTTGCAATGTACGACAATAAGCCTATCGAAAATTTATCTGAGGCCTTATAACTTAAATACGCCTGTGCATCAAAAAAATTGGGTTTGTAATCGCCCTTTGTTTCAAGGCTGTTTAAAAGGTATTGCGAATTTTTATACCTTATACCACCTAAAAAACTTAGTTTCCTGCTTTTTGAACTACCCTCGCCATATATTGATGCACCAAGCAAGCCAACACTTGCAGCCCCTTTATAATCAACTGGGTTTTTATAGTGCATATCGAGTACCGATGACATTTTATCGCCATATTTAACGGCAAAGCCCCCTGCTGAAAAATCAATGTTTGAAATTAAATCAGAATTAGCCATATCAAGGCCTTCTTGTTTTCCGGTTTGTACCAAAACTGGCCTAAAAATTTCGAAACCATTAATATAAACCAAATTTTCATCGTAATTTCCGCCCCTTACAGAATATACGGTGCTCATTTCGTTTACTGAGGCTACGCCAGGCAAGGTTTTTATAAAACTTTGAACCTGGTTGCCCGAAATTATTGGGATACTATTCAGTATTTTAGGGTTAAGTTTTATAAGGCCGCGCTCTTTTGATTTTTCATCGATAATCTTTATTTCATCAATTTGTTTTTCATTGGCATTTAATATAATATTTAAAACAATTTCGCTACCTGCAACAAAAAAGACAGATGTATCTTTAAGTATGTACGAAAGGTGTGAAAAACTTAAGTTTACAGGGCTTTTACCTTTAAAAGCAAGTTCGAAATAGCCTTTTGAATCACTAACCGTACCTGTATTTGTTCCTGTAACACTGATATTTACAAGCTCAAGTGCTTTACCGGAATTATCAACAATATTTCCATTGATTTTGGTAGTGGTTTGGGCCAACAATGAATAATTGAAAAACAATAATATCAGAAAAATGGGTGAAATAAGTTTTAACATCCGGCAAAGGTAAATCAAAAATTTACAAAGTGACATCATTTTTTAAGGTAAAATATACCCCTTAACCTGGCCAATTCCCAAGGGCTTTGAGAACCGCCTGATTTGGTCTCTACCTGGACCCTGGTATTGATAAAAACATCTTCGATCCTTTGTGGGATTCTTAGTTGCTTAATCAATTCACCTGTGTAAAGGCCGTTTCTGTTATTACCGTTTGAAGCTGTTGAACCTGGTGAGGTTGCAAAGGCAATTAATGTGCCGCTTGGTGGTGTCATATTTGATAATCCGGATTCACCGCCCCGTTGCCATGTCCTATATGGGTTATTTCTACATGCATCCAAAACAATTAAATTTAATCTATTTGAATTACTTGTTTCCATAATTTTTTGGACAGTATTTACGCTCACACATTCAAAACTCACATCGTTTTTATCGTTAATATTTACCCCAACAGGTACTAAATAATTTACCTTTTCAACTTGCATACCATGTCCGGCAAAATAAAACAAAGCAACATCTGCATCCCTGTTTTGCCGTCCAAACTCCCTTATGGCAGTATTCATGCTGGCTAAAATTGGATTTACACCTAAATTTGCAACTTTTGAATAATTTGAATTTCCAAAAACTAAAGCAACACGTTTTTCGTTTGTTGAAAAATTATTTGATACATTTTCAGATTTACGGTTAACTTCAAAAGTTTTAGTTGCCGATTTCATTTTTGTATCGGTTGCTTTAACAGTAATGGTATTATTTCCGGTTGATAAAGGCACATTAACCGAAAAATATCCCCCACTTTGCAGTTTTGCATCAAAACCATTTGCTGTAACTTCGTAAATTCCATCAGTATCAGTTGCTTTTCCTGCAACCCTAAGCATTTTTACCTGTACAACCTTAAAACCCCTACTAATGTTTGGTTCGTTTATCGATATTGATGGCGGAGAATTATATGTGTTTTTTTCAAGGTATGAAACACGTAAATAATCAACACTTAATGTTCCAAGTCCACTACATTTATACCCAATCCTGTTTCCATAGAAGTTTTCAAAAGGCATTTTATAAATAAATTTTTTATTAAGGAAAAAATAGTAGTAGTTGTTTACTTTACGTATTGTTAATGTATTATATCCACCTTTATTGAAGTAGTTAGAATAATTTTCAACAATAAATTTATTTTTGCTGCCTTTTGGTTTACTTGCATCATATTTTGTAATTACATATTTGTGGTTCAGGGTAATAGCAAAATCAAATTTGTTGTTAGTGTTTGCTCCCCAACGTAGGGTATGCCCATGGTATCGGCTATCATCTTCTATAATCTTCATTCTGGTTTCAATCTCAAAATTTTTTGAATTGTCGAATGGAATTTGTTTAGTAACTATTTTTGTTGCACCATTTTTTGCTCGTAATGTATAATAACCATTACTTATACTAAACCTCTGATTATTGTCATTATCTTGAGGCCAATAATTTTGATTACTATTAAAATTATCATAAAAAACATTTTGCTTATCGCTATTAGAATAATCACCGTAACTTGATTGTGAATAGCTTGATATGGAGAATAAAATCCATATTATTAAAATAATTGAATCCTTCATTTTTATATATTTACATTATTAAATAGCTGAAATAGAGTACATTAAATATTAGTTTAGATTTAGGCTTAAAACTGTTGATCATGGCATGAGTTTAGTATCTCGCAGGTTAAATTGTCAATTCATCAATAGATTTGGCCCAAAATCCAATTTGAATCGAAAACAAACAATAATCGCAATATTAACAAAATTTATCGACTTTATTTTGCGTTATCAATAATATAAAAGATAATTATGGTCATAAATTTTTTATTTTTGATATAGTTTTATAGAGGTAATAAATGTTTAAACTAAAACGTGTTAATTGGATTATATATTGGTAAAGATGAAAAAAACATTATTTTTTTTAGTCGGTACATTTATTATTTGCATGTAATAGCAATTCTCAGGGAGAAAGCACTCAACAATCAGATACAGTGGATATTACAGCTCCTGAATTTGAATGTATTGAAATAACAAGAGATAAAATGAAAGTTTGTGTTGAAGATTTTTTTAATTCGCTTGCAGGTATAAGCAAAAAAGTAATAATTATTTGTAACGATACCATTGGATGTGCCGGTAATGCTGATTTTTTAATATTTAACGGGCATAACGGCCTTGCGGATGACTATTCTGAGATAAGGAACAGTAAAGATAACATTCAACGAGATGCTGCTGTAATTGCTTGTGTATCAAAAGAATACTTTTTAGAATATTTTAGGTGTTCTTATTCGTACCCTGGCTAAAGCACACAAAAAGAATTTTTATCTTTTTCTTAAAATATCGAAAGCACACAAATAGCCACTAAAAATAGCTCCTGAAAAACCACCACCTATTTTTGACCATGCTGATGCAAAGTGCAAATTATCAACTGATTGTATTTTTTCAGACATTACTCTTTGTGGGGTTTGGGCAAAACCATATACTGCCCCTTGGGGGTTTAATGTATAACGGGCAACCGTTTTTGAGGTTCCTACTTCGTAATACTCAATTTGATCTTTAATGCCGGGTATGAGTTTTTCTAATTTTTCGATAAATATTTCAGCAACTTCTTTCTTTTTTGCTTTGTATTCTTCTTTACCAAGTTTGTCCCAATCCGAAAAATAATCAATACAACAAATAACACCTACACTTTTATCATCAGATGCCAAAGCCGAATCAACCTGGCTGTAATCTACAAAAGTAAAACTACGGTTTTTAAAATTACCTTGGTTATTTGTTTTAATATCAGCCTGTGTTTTAACAGAATCATCGTAAACAAAAGTTGAATAATATTTATTGCCTAAGTCTTTTACCGGTTTTTTAAAACCAAAATATATTGTTAAAAGCGATGCCGCTGTTTGCAGATTTTCTATTTTTTGTAGCAATTTTTTGCCATGTTTATTTGGCAAAAGCATATTTGCTACATTTGGCATTGCGGCATTGGCAATTATTTCATCTGCAAAGGCTGTAATTACTTCCGATGTATTATTTTTAGTGGCTTTATACTTTACCCCAATAGCTTTATTGTTTTCGGTAATAATTTCGGTAACAAGGTGTTTGAGTATTACTTTACCACCATTTTGCAATATATAACCGGCAAGGTAATCTGAAAGTTTTTGCGAACCCCCTTTAATAAAATTACCTCCACCACCAAAATAGCTGCCTTGTGCCACTGAATAATAATTTAATGAAAGTGAATAAGGGTCGTCGTGAAAATAGCCAAGGTTGCCAAGTAATACAAGTTTTAAATCCGTGTAAACCAACCTCAAAAGTAAAGCCTTTACGTTTAAATGTGGTTGCACAGCCACCCGGTACATAATGTTGTTCAATTAATAATACTTTTTTCCCTTCTTTTGATAGTTTTGCCCCGGCAGTTAAGCCGCCAAGCCCGGCACCAATAATAATAATATCGTATTGCATGATTTAGTAATTAGTAACTAGTAATTAGTTGATTAGTAATTAGTTAGTGCTACACAAGCAGGTAGTCGTCAATTGTTTTTTTTTCGGTATCAAAATTAATACCCAGCAAAGTTATTGGGCGTTTATCGTCGGTGTATTTAAGCGCATATTTTTTTTCTTTTATTTGCTCTATCGCTTTTTTTGCCGACTGGTTTATTTTAAATTCTATGATATAAATATTGTTTTTTGATTTTACTACGGCATCAATCCTATTTTTAATTGATAAAACCTCTGCTTCGATATTATAACCTAGTATTTTAATAACAAGGAAAAACAATGAATGGAAATATTTTTCTGATTTATCTACAATCAAATATGGTATGTTTTCAAAAAGTATATTTAAATATTCTATAAACTCATCAATATTATTATTATTGAAACTTTGTTTGATTTTTTGAAGAAGGTTGCTTGTTTCATCTAATTTTCCGATTGTACATTCTGATAACATATTAAATGAAAAAGATTGTGCAATTTCTCTGTTTGGATACCCTAAAACTAATTCGCCATTGGTAATATCAAGTTCTTTAATTGTTAAATATCCTGTTTGGAATAGTAAAGAATTAAAATTAATTTTTTCAAAATCATATCTATCCAAAATTTCAGAAGATGAATAAGAATTATCAATATCAAAAGCTGTTAATTTCCTTGTTTTTATAATATCCATTAACATTGTTGGTGTACCTGTTGAAAACCAATAATTTGCAAAAACACGTTTATCAAAAAAATTCATCACCGAAACAGGGTTAAAAACCCGTGTTATTCCGTCCCAAGAATAACCATCGTACCATTTTTCCATTTCCTCCATTATATCCGGAAAAACGCCATTATATTTTTTTGTAACATCTTTAATATAATCCGGAAAGCTATTCTCAATCTCATCTTTTGTCCAACCTACAATTTGAGAATATTTTTCATCAATTGTTATATCAACAAGGTTGTTTAGGTCAGAAAAAATAGAAACTTGGCTAAATTTTGAGACACCTGTTATAAGTATAAAACGTAAATGCTTATCTGCATCTTTTAATATTGAATAAAAGCTTTTTAAAATTTCACGGTTTTCATTTGCCTGTGGGATATTATCCATGTAATCGATAATTGGCTTGTCGTATTCGTCGATAATAATTGCTACCTGTGCTTTTTTAGATAGTTTTTCTATCAGTTCTTTAAATTTTAGGCTATTTACGGTTTCGTGAAGTGTTAAATTATAAGATTTTGCTATAACATCTAATTGTTTATCAATTGCTTTTTCCAAACCAAGTTTTTTGTAGCCCATTTCGGAAAACGAAATTTTAATAACCGGGTATGTTTTTTCCCAATCCCATTTATCGTAAATCCATAATCCTTTAAATAGTTCTTTGTTGCCAAGGTATATCTCTTTTATTGTATTTGCGAGCAACGATTTACCAAACCTACGGGGACGGGACAAGAAATAATACTCGGCACTTGTAATTAATTTGTATATTATTTCCGTTTTATCTACATAAATACAATTTTTAGTAATAACTTCTGAAAATTCCTGATGCCCAAGTGCAAGTTTACGCTTCATAATAAATTTTTTTGCTTGTAATAACTGCAAATAATACTTCGTTATATTTTTGCCGCAAATGCACGAATAAAAAGGTTAATAATCATTCGTCCTAAACAGCTTGTTTAATATAAATTTGGTCAATCAACTCTTGATATTTTTGGGTAATTATCCGTCTTTTTAATTTTAGGGTTGGTGAAAGTTCTCCTGTACCCGGCGACCAAACATCAGGTATTAGCCTAAACCTGTTTATTTTTTCAAAATCGGCAACGTTTTTATTAAATTTTTGTATTTCTTTATTGAAAATATCAATTAATTGTTTGTTTCTTATAAGTTCTGAATTACTATCAATAGTTATGTTATTTGCCCTGCACCAATCTCTTAGATACAAATAATCGGGTGCTATTATTGCGCTTGCGAATTTTTCATGTTCGCCGATAACCATTATTTGTTCAATAAACAACGATTCTTTAAACTTATTTTCAATTACTTGCGGTACAATAAATTTACCGCTCGAAAGTTTAAATATTTCTTTTTTACGGTCAGTTACAAATAAAAATTTATCATCTTCAATTCTACCGATATCCCCGGTACAAAACCATCCGTCATCAGTAAAAACCTTTTTTGTAAGTTCCGGGTCTTTGTAGTAACCAAGCATTACATTGTGGCCTTTGCAAAGTATTTCGCCGTCATTAGCTAATTTTAGCTCAACACCATCTATTATTGAACCTACTGAACCTAGCCGTAAATTGGGTTTTTCTTTTCTATTGATTGTAATTATTGGCGAAGTTTCAGTTAACCCGTACATGTTAAGCACTTTTATGCCTGCTGCCCAAAATACCCGTTCAATCCTTGCTTGTAATGCTGCCCCTCCGCAACCAACCGATTCAATATTTCCACCGATAGCTTCGCGCCATTTCGAAAAAATTAGTTTGTCGGCTAGTTTTAGCTTCATTTTGTATAGCCAACTGCTTTCACCTGGAGGTTTATATTTTAACCCGATTTTTACGGCCCAAAAGAATATTGCTTTTTTTGCTCCCTCAAGCTTTTTACCTTTTGAAATAATTGTATCGAATATTTTTTCAAGTATACGGGGTACGGCATCAAAACCATGGGGTTTAATTTCTCTCATGTCAGCAGCTATGGTTGCCATGCTTTCGGCATAGTAAATACTACAACCACTATGTTGTGTCTGGTAGTTCCCCATACGGCCACCAACATGGCATAACGGCAAGATACTCAGGTATTTCTGTTCGGTTTTCATGGCAAAAACATCTGCTGCTGCTAAAAAATTTTCTACCATATTCCTATGCGAAAGCATTACACCTTTTGATGTTCCTGTTGTGCCTGAAGTATAAATTAGCGATGCAAAATCATCGGGTTTTATGTTTGTTTTTATTTCTTCTAATTCATCTTTGTAATATACTTCGCTTTTTTTGCCAAGCGCAACTATTTCCGACCAGTGTTTTTCGTTTTCAATCAAATCAAAAGAATAAATACTTTCAACAGAGGCAATTTTTTCGGTTACCGGTTTAAGGGTTTTAAGTAATTTTTTGTCAGAAATAAAAACAAAACGGGAATCTGAATGTTTCAGTATATTTTCATATTCATCGGCACTAAGCGATGTATACAAAGGAACATGGACAACACCAATTAATGCCATGCCTAAATCTATAAAATTCCATTCAGGCCGATTATTTGAAATTGTAGCAATTTTATCTCCTTTTTTAAAACCCATAGCCAGTAGGCCATAACCTATGTTATATGCATAATCGATGTATTGGGCTGTACTGTATTTTTTCCATTTCCCATCTTGTTTAGCCACAAGAGCATCTTCTTTCATAAAATATTGCTGATACCTGTCTAATAAGTCAAAGGTCCTTGTAATTTCCATGTTTTTATTTTTTTGTTCGCAATATACAATTTTTTTTTCAATACAGGTATTTCAATACTTGTAACCTATAAACCAGATAATTGCTCAGTTTTAAACCAAAACCAAACATCAGCAATGAAGGTTAAAAGGTGAAAAACCCCCAAACAAATACAACGCATATAATAACAGTTAAAGAAAAGCCAAATACATTTGGTTTATTATTATTGCCTACCTTTAGAGCAATTCGTGGCTTTTATTATATAAATCCTCATATCCGCAAGTGAAAAAAACAACTTTGGCATAAGCAATTTATCGTGTAAAAATACGATTTACAATTGAAAAAATCTAAGATTTTAGTTTTTTTCTAGCTCTATAAATTGCTTTTCTTGTATTGCTTAAAATTATTATAACGCATATTTACAGCCGAAAAATTAAGCTTTAAAAGTTTTGAAAGCTTCCGGCAGTAGCTGAACAGGTGTTGGAAAGCCAATTTTTAGAGAACACCTGTAGTTTTTTATAGGTTTTGATGATATTTTGCCCTTTTTTGGGAATTGTACAAACTATTGATATATTCGAGAAATATTTCTTGCTATGGAAACAAAATTAATTTTAGCAATAGATTTGGGTACTTCAGGCCCAAAAGTAACTTTATTTACTGTAACTGGTGAGTATATCGATGATGATTTTGCACACACCGGATATACCCTGTTACCAAGTGGTGGTGCAGAGCAGGATCCAGAAGAATGGTGGCAGGCAATTAAAATAGCAAGCCAGAATTTACTTAAACGAAATAAAGACAAAATAGCTGATATTGAGGCTGTTAGCATTACAGGTCAGTGGTCTGGTACAGTTGCAGTTGATAAAAACGGGCAACACCTTATGAATGCCATTAACTGGATGGATTCACGTGGCGCAGAACAGGTAAAAAAAATTACAGATGGCTTAATTAAAATTGAGGGTTATGGCGTTTCAAAAGTATACCATTGGCTGCGTCGCACTGGCGGTATACCAATGCAGGCTGGTAAAGATCCTATAGCCCATATTTTATTTATAAAAGAAAACCTGCCTGACATATATGAAAAAACCTATAAATTTTTAGAACCTAAAGATTTTTTGAACCTAAAACTTACAGGTGAATTTATAAGCACCTACGATACTATGGTATTACATTGGGTAACCGATAACCGTGATATAAATAATATCAAGTACTCTGACAAATTGATATCGCTTTCGGGCATTGATGGAAACAAGTTACCGAAAATGGTTGATGCAAGCGAAGTGATAGGGACACTTTCAAAAAAAGCGGCAACAGAATTGGGTTTGCCTGAAAAAACAAAGGTAATTGCCGGTACGCCCGATATTAACTCAGCCGCAATTGGTTCAGGGGCCATAGATCAGAAACATGCCCATATTTACATCGGAACATCCTCATGGTTAGCCTCTTACATACCATTTAAAAAGACAGATATTTTTCACAATATAGGTGCATTACCATCAGCACTAAAAGGAAAATATTTAATTACCAACGAACAGGAAACAGCAGGTGAATGTATCAATTATTTACGCGATAATGTTTTTTTTCATAAAGATGGCTTAAATACGGTAGCACCCGATGATTATTATGAACGTATTAACCAACTTGCTGGTGAATCGCCTGCCGGAAGCAATAAATTAATTTTTACACCATGGTTGTATGGTGAGCGATCACCAATTGAAGACAATTTTGTACGTGGTGGTTTTTTTAACCTTTCGTTGCAGCACAACAGGCGTGATATGATTAGGGCTGTGTTTGAAGGTGTTGCATATAACAACCGCTGGTTGCTAAAATATGTAGAAAAAATTGCCGGTAACCAGTTTGAATACATTAATTTTATTGGTGGAGGGGCAAGATCTGATTTATGGAGCCAGATTTTAGCTGATGTATTGCAACGAGAAATCAGGCAAATTGAGCGTCCTTTGCTTGCAAATGCACGTGGGGCAGCCTTTTTAGCGTCAATTGGTTTAGGTTATATGAAAGTTGGGGATATATCCGAAAAAACAAAAGTAAAAACCAGCTATCAACCCAATTTAAAAAATAAGTCGTTGTATGATGCTCTGTTTAAAGAATATTTGAATATCTATAAAAAAAATAAGGGGATTTATCGAAGGTTAAATAGTTGATTGGTAACTTGTAATTAGTAATTTGTAACTGGCAATTTGTAACTTGTAATTGGTAAGCCTGAAAGGCTTAAATATTTCAGCACAGGGCAACGCCCTGTGTTATTAAAACGAATTAGTTTAAGCCCTCGCGCAATATTTCGCCCTTCAGAGCTTGTTTTAACTTCGTAAAGTAGAAATAATTGATAATATTTGTAGAAATAAGGAAATGAAAATAAAAGCAAAAGCCATTCAAATAATAGAAAACACAGCTAAAAAAATACCTGCTGTACAAAGGTTATTGGAAAAGGAATACAATAAACTACTAAGTGAAATTGAAGAATCGGCAAAACCGTACAAAGATTTGGAATCGTTTCCGGTTATCCCACAAAAGGGTATCGAGCGTGAAGACATCTTACAAAAAATGATAGGTTTCCAAGAAAAAGAGCAGGATAAATGGAAAGATGGTTTTGTGTCGGGAGCGGTATATCATGGTGATAATGAGCATATTGAATTCTTGAATAAAGTACTAGCCATAAATTCGCAAAGCAACCCTTTGCATTCAGATGTTTGGCCATCAGCAGCTAAATACGAAGCCGAAATTGTTTCAATGACCGGCAATATGATGAATGGCCATGCAGTTACGGGGAAAGATGAAGTTTGTGGGACTGTTTCGTCGGGTGGGACAGAAAGCATTATGTTAGCCATGAAAACATACCGTGATTGGGCAAGGGATAAAAAAGGCATAAAAAAACCGGAAATGATTGTCCCGATTACTGCACATGCAGCTTTTGATAAAGCATCGCAATATTTTGGTATAAAAATGCGGCACGTTTCAGTCGACCATAATTATCAGGCAAATGTGAAAGAGGTAAAAAAAACCGTAAATAAAAATACAATAGTTATTGTGGGTTCAGCACCGGCTTTCCCCCATGGGATTATTGACCCAATTAAAGAGTTGTCGGAAATAGCACGAAAAAGAAAAATTGGTTTCCATGTTGATGCTTGCTTGGGCGGATTTTTATTACCTTGGGCCGAAAAATTAGGCTACGATGTTCCTGTATTTGATTTTAGGTTACCTGGTGTTACCTCAATATCTGCTGATACCCACAAATATGGTTATACCGCAAAAGGTACTTCTGTAATTTTGTACAGAAATCTGGAATTGCGTCATTATCAGTATTATACAGCAACCGAATGGCCTGGTGGGTTATATTTTTCACCAACATTCGCAGGTAGCAGGCCTGGATCGTTAAGTGCAGCATGTTGGGCAAGTATGCTTTCAATAGGAGAGGAGGGCTATCTGAAATCTACCAAAAAGATAGTAGTAACAGCTGATAAAATAAAAAAAGCGATTTCCGAAATCCCGGAACTATATATTTTAGGTAAACCCTTGTGGGTAATTTCCTTTGGTTCTGAGGTATTAGATATTTACAAGGTTTTAGATGCAATGGCTAAACGTAAATGGAGCTTAAATGGCTTACATAAACCTTCTGCATTACATATTGCCATTACACTTCGTCACACACAAAACGGTGTTGCCGGGCAATTTATAAAAGATTTGAAAGAATCGGTTGCATATGTAAAAACCCAGCCCAAAACAAAAGGGGGCATGGCACCTATGTATGGTCTTGCCGCAAGCATTCCTTTTAGGGGTGCAATTAGCGATTTGTTAAAACGTTATTTAGATATTTTATATAAGGTTTAATCTGGGTTATTAAGTCATTGGTCATTAGGTCATTAGGTCATTAGGTCATTGGGTCAAGTTGTTATACGCCATTTTCAATGACTAATGACTAATTTTCAATGACTAATGACTATTTTCAATGACTTTTTACGAGCAAAACCCCATAACGCATTGATAATCTGCTTATGTGTCAGGAGTTCTAAAATTATTATCGTTCTTTTTGGCCAAAACATGTACCTACGCTTTTTGCACTTTTTATAAGTTTATGGTCAGGTGTAACCAATCTTAATTTACTTTCTACTTGTTCAAGGTCAATAGTAGTAACCTGGTCGTTTTTTAAGGCTACCATTTTTCCAAACTCCCGGTTAATTATTAAATCAAGGGCTGCGGTACCATATCGTGTTGCAATAATCCTATCGTATGCCGATGGTGTTCCCCCACGTTGGATGTACCCTAAAACCGTACCACGCGATTCCATTTTGCAAAGTCCTGAAATAACATTTGAGATGTAGGTCCCGGCACTCATTTTTGAAGGTTTCCTTATTCCTTCAGCAACAACAACAATTGTAGATCCAATATTTCTTTCGGCCCTTTTTAAAATAAAGTCGGCTATTATTTCTTCCCTGTAATCTATTTCTGGCAATAATATTATATCGCCCCCCCCGGCAATGCCTGAATGTAACGCAATCCAACCAGCTTTATGGCCCATAACTTCAATTACCATAACCCTACGGTGCGAATTTGCTGTTGTATGAAGCCGATCAATGGCATCTGTGGCAATACCTACAGCTGAATCGAAACCAAAACAGGCTTCTGTTCCCCAAATATCGTTATCGATAGTTTTTGGCAGTCCAATTACATTAATCCCAAGTTGCGAAAGTTTATATGCTGTTTTTTGTGTACCGTTCCCACCAATACAAACAAGGCAATCTAAGCCTAATTCCTCGTAGTTATTTTTAATTACTTGTGGTTTTTCAATTTCATTGAAAAGAAAACTTTTTTTCCTGAAAGGTTTTTCCCTTGAAGTGCCCAAAATTGTCCCCCCAAGTGTCAATATCCCCGAAAGCCTGTCTTCGGTTAATGGTATGTAATCTTTTTCTAACAAACCCAAAAAACCGGAAGCTATTCCTACCACTTCAATACCATGTTGTAAAATTGCCGGTTTGCATACAGCCCTTATTGCTGCATTAAGTCCCGGGCAGTCGCCGCCAGCGGTAAGGATACCAATTTTTTTTATTCTATCCATATCAGTTTAGTTTATTATGGGTATTAAATTCAGTAATCAACCCTTAAAAGTAAGGTAATAATTTAAAACATCAAAATATATAACTGTTTACGATTTAAAATCATAAATCTTTAATTTTTGCGAGATTTAAAATTACAATGAAATAATCCCGTTTCTGATTGCGTATTTTACTAAATCTACAGTTGTTTTTAACTCTAGTTTTTCGAGGATGTTTTTTTTATGGGTTTCAACGGTTCGTTTACTTATCGATAAACGGTCAGCAATTTCTTTATAGCTAAACCCCTCAACAAATAATTTTACTACATCAATCTCGCGTTCGCTCAGTGGAATGTCACTATGCATAGATTGTGCTTTAATGTTATCTGTAAAGCTTTCATACACTGTATGTTGTATCCCTGTACTATAATAGTTTTTACCAGCTTTTATCTCTTTTAATGCCAGTAAAAATTCTTCTTCTGTAACATCTTTTGATAAATAACCCAAACCTCCTGCTTCTATGGCTTCGTTTAGTGATTTTTTATCTGTATTTGAACTTAAAAATATGATTTTAATCTGAGGGTATTTCTCTGTAATAATTTTAGCAATATGATGCCCTTGTAAACCAGGAAGTTTCATATCTAAAACTAAAATATCAGGTAATTTTTTTTGTAATAATTCAAATAACCCTGTAGCAGAAAAAGCACTTCCGCTCAACATAAACTCCTCATTACCAAGTAGATATGAGGAAATGCCATCAATAACAATTTGATGGTCATCAACTATATATATATCTGATTTTTCCATATATAGGTAAATTAACGAGGTGGTAATTTACTTATTGTCAAATATTTACTTATAGTTTCCTTTAAAACTTCTTCGTCTATTGGTTTTGAAATAAAATCATCGCAGCCAACTGCAATAGCCTTTTGTTTTTCGGTTCTTGTCGAATAAGCAGTTTGTGCAATTATTGGCAAATCGGGCATAAATTCTTTTATTAAGCTTGTAGCTTCAAAGCCGTTCATCACAGGCATTTTCAAATCCATTAAAATTAAATCTATCCCATTGTTTTCTTTGCAAATTTCAAG
>NBLH01000278.1:0-2339 GCA_002084525.1 Bacteroidetes bacterium 4572_117
AAATGGACAGAATACTCATTACAGGCAGGCGATGTACTTGTTCAAGCATTTTTGCGAACACCCGATAAAAAGCTGGCAAACAAATACTTAGGTGTAACTAGTGGATATATTGATCTTTATAATAAACTAATAGGCCCATATCCTTATACAAAATTTGCTTTGGTCGAAAATTTCTGGGAAACCGGCTACGGGATGCCTTCTTTTACTTTATTAGGCCAAAAAGTTATTCGTATGCCTTGGATTTTATACTCATCGTATCCGCATGAATTACTCCATAATTATTGGGGCAACGGCGTTTTTGTAGATTATAGCCAAGGTAATTGGTGCGAAGGGATTACTGTTTATATGGCCGATCATTTGTTGCAAGAACAACGTGGAAGTGGTGCATCGTACAGGCGCACTAGCCTTCAAAAATTTACCGATTATGTTAACGGTGAAAACGATTTCCCGGTAAATAAATTTTTAAGCAGGAACAACTCTGCCGAAGAAGCCGTTGGATATGGTAAAACTATGATGATAAATAATATGCTGCGTTATGAGTTTGGCGATAAAAAGTTTATTGAGGCATATACAAAATTTTATAACGACAATAAATTCAGGAAAGCTACTTTTGGGGATATCCAAAAAAGTTTTGAAGCAGTTAATGGTAAAGATTTAAGTGCATTTTTCAAACAATGGGTTGACAGAAAAGGCGCCCCAACAATAAAACTTTCAGATGTTGAAGTAAAGAAAAAGAAAAAACAATATAAATTGAATTTTACATTAAAACAAGTGCAAAATGAAGATGTATTTGATGTAAACATCCCTGTTGTTGTTTATTTAAAAGGTGAAAGCCAAGTAACTAACACAAAAGTTACAATGAACAAACGTGAGCAGGCTTTTTCTTTAACTTATGATAAAAAACCCGTGCGTATTGATATTGATCCAACATTCCAAATTATGCGTAGGTTGGATAGAAAAGAAGTCCCGGCCTCATTAACACAAGTTTTTGGCGAAAAACAGGCAGTTATTATACTTCCTGGAAACAGCAAACATTTGGATGCTTACACATCATTGGCAAAAATGTGGCAAAAAACACAACAAGCACAAGGTAAACAATTAACTGTTGTTACCGATAATGAGCTTAGTTCAGTACCAACCGATAAGGCTGTGTGGATTTTAGGTTTTGGAAATAAATTCAATGGCTTTGTTAATATATCTGAAAAATACAGTTCGGCCCTTGGGACAAAAAAATTAGTGCAAATTGAAAAACTTAAAAAAGAAGGTGCTTTGGTATATGCAGTTCCAAATCCAAACAATACTTACAAGACAGTAGGGTTTCTCGGGGCAAATAATGCAGATGCAATTAAAGCACTGTCACGTAAACTTTTACACTATGGTAAATACGGTTATCTGGGTTTTGAAACTGAAAAAGCTACAAATGTATTAAAAGGTTCGCTGCCGGCATTAAATTCACCTATGAACTATATTATCGACAATAAAGCTGAAATAAATGCAGTGATTGCACCGCGTAAAGCTTTGAGTGAAGCTAAATAGTATGTGCCTGTAATTAGGTTTTTGTTCAATAAGTCGTCTGATAAATTTCTAATTAACTAGTTACAAGACTTCTAAGTTCTGTAATCTTAATAAAAAGATTCATCAGATAGCTTTATGGACAGTACCTAAATAGAGATTTTTAAAAAACGCATTCAAATTATTAAATAACAATTTTTTATAATATATAAGTTAAAAATTTATTTCCATGACATTTAAAAGTTTAATTAGCATAATAGCTTTAAGCAGTTTTATTTTATTTTCTGCTTGTAATAATTCGTCACCAAACGAAAACACCGAAACAGAAAAAAAAGACAGTGTAAAAACAGAAATAAAACTTGATAGCACAGAGCTACCAATACAAATGGTTGCAAACAGCCCAGAGGCTGCTGAAGCATATTTTTCGCCAGATGATAAATCGCTGATATTTAATGCTAAAACAGGCGATGATAAATACCACATGGTATACACAATGAATATTGATGGTACTAATTTAAAACAAATTAATAACAAAGGTGCCGATGCCTGTTCCTTCTATCACCCTGATGGCCAAAACATTATCTGGACTTCAACCCGTGATAATTTGGATATGCACATTGGGAATTATTCCGACCCAAAAGATTACCCACAAGGTGCTGAGCTTTATACATCTGATCTTGACGGTGGCAATATAAAAAGATTGACAACTAATAAGTATTACGATGCAGAAGTTGCATACAGCCCCGATGGTTCAAAAATACTTTTTGGACGGCAAATTGAAGGAAAAATGGACTTGTGGATAATGGATGGAGATGGAAAAAATGAAA
>NBLH01000278.1:2349-5386 GCA_002084525.1 Bacteroidetes bacterium 4572_117
TGGAAAAAAGAAGATGAGGGAAAACGCACTAAAGATATGCATATTTTTACCATTAAAATTGATGGAAGCGATATGAAACAAATTACACATGAAAGTGGCACACATTGGGCTCCTTATCCTTCGCCTGACGGAAAATATTTTGCCTATGTAAAAATGCTCCCGCCTCATAATTTTGAAATATTTTTAAGAAACCTAGAATCAGGAAAAGAATGGCAAATGACTTATAATGAATCGTTTGATGGTTTTCCGGCTATTTCTCACGATGGTAAAACATTATCGTTTTCATCAGGAAGGGATGCTAATGGCGAACGAAAATTATACTTATACTTGATGGATATCTCAAGTTTAAACCTATAAGCTTAATTTAATAATCGTTTATCTGGTAATTTGTTTATTTGGCTGTCGAATAAACAAATAGCGGAAAAAACAAATAAACATATAAAAAAATGAAGAAAATATTAGTAACAATAATGATTTTCAGTAGTATGCTCCTGGCATTTAGCCAGAAAAATACTGAAATAACAAAAAAGGAACTGAAAGAATATATAAGCTTTTTAGCTTCCGATTCTTTAAAAGGTCGCAAACCGGGTACTCCGGAAGGCGTAGTGGCAGCAAACTATATTGGTGATTATTTTAAGAGTTTAGGCTATAAGTCATTTGGAAAATCGTATTACCAATATTTTGATGTTGTAACCGAAGTTACTGCCGGAAATGAGAATTATTTGAAAATTGGGGCATATAACGCTACTGTTGGTAAAGATTATACACCGCTTAACTACTCAACCAATGCAAAAGTTGACGCAGAAGTAGTGTTTGTTGGTTTCGGTTTTGATATTAGCGAAGACAAGCTTAAATGGAACGATTATGCAAATATTGACGTGAAAGGAAAACTTGTTTTAATGCTAAGGGCTGACCCTGAGCTAGATAACCCTGACAGTAAATTTATTCCTTATGTAAATGAACGCTCAAAAGTTTTAACGGCAAAGGAAAAAGGGGCAATAGGGGTTCTTTTTGTATCGGGCCTTCAGTTTGATAAACGCGACAAACTTATGAAACTTGTTGCAGACCAAACAGAATCAAACCTAGGAATACCTGCACTGCACATAAAAAGGGCTGTTGCTAATAAAATCTTGGCAAAATCGGGCAAAACTATTGAAGGTTTGGAAACATCATTAAATAAAAATAAAAATCCTGAATCGTTTAATAGCAAAACAAATGTTTCTATTTTGTCGAAGGTAAACTTTAAAAAAGTAAAAACCCAAAATGTGGTGGGCTACATAAAAGGTTCTGATAAAAAACTCAGGAACGAATATATTGTGATAGGTGGCCATTATGACCATTTAGGTTTTGGCGGGCCTGCAAGTTCATCGCGTATGCCCGATTCTATTGCAGTACATTTTGGTGCCGACGATAATGCATCGGGGATAGCTTCAATAATGGAAATTGCCGAAAAATTGGCAAAAAACAAGAAAAAACTAAAGCGTAGCGTAATTGTTATGGCATTTGGTGCTGAAGAGATAGGGCTTATCGGCTCAAAATACTTTACTTCAAACCCAACAGTTGAGCTAAAAAAGATAAAAGCCATGATAAATGTCGACATGGTTGGCCGATTGAAAGAATCAAAAGAATTATTTGTTGGTGGCGTTGGCACAGCAACAGAAAGTGAAGATTTATTAAATAGCATGTTAGGGAAAAAAGATATGAAACTGGGGATTTCATATAATGGATTTGGCCCATCGGACCATGCTGCATTCTATATCGAAAATATACCTGTCTTTTTCTTTTCAACTGGCGCACATGCTGATTATCACACGCCTTTAGATGTGATAGAAATGATTAATTTTGACGGCTTAAAACTATTAACTGACTATATTTATGAGCTTTCAGTAAATATTATCAACCGAAATAAAAATCTTAGTTTTAAAGAATCAGGACCAAAAGGGAAGGCAAAACCATCACGTGGTTCGAAAGTAAAATTGGGGATTATGCCTAATTTTGGTAAATCGGATAATAAAGGCCTAAGGATTGACGCCGTTACACCCGAAGGGCCTGCTTACAATGGTGGAATAAAAAAAGGCGATGTAATTACGGCAATTGAAGGAGGCAAAATCCATAATATTTATGAATATATGGCCCGGATGGGGAAATTAAAACCAGGACAAACCATTACTATAGATTTATTGAGAGATAGCAAAAAAATAGTTTTAATTATACAATTAGAAGATTAACATTTAAAATAGAAATTATGAAAAAGAAATTATTGTACATTTTATTTGCAGCTTTTGTTGGGTTTGCGTTTACAAGTGATAAACCTGCCTATGTGCTGTATAACCAAAAAGGCAAAGAAGCCAAATACGCAAAAATGATTAAAGATTTGCAAGAAGCTGATATTGTGTTTTTTGGTGAACTACACACCGACCCTATTGCACATTGGATGCAATACGAAGTTACAAAAGACCTATATGAGGTGAAAAAGAAAGATTTAGTTATTGGTGCTGAAATGTTTGAAGCCGACCAACAACTTATTTTGGATGAATACCTTAATGGTGATTTTTCGGCAAAAAAGTTTGAATCAGGCACTATTTTATGGGGAAATTACAAAACCGATTATAAACCGGTTGTTGAGTTTGCCAAAGAAAAAGGCTTGCGGTACATAGCAACAAACATTCCGCGTAGGTATGCTTCTGTGGTACATAAAAAAGGTTTTGAAGGTTTAAAAGACCTAAGCGACGGAGCAAAAGCATTGATTGGCCCTGATTTAGAAAAATTATATGATAAAGATGTTGCTTGTTATGCAAACATGCTAAAAATGAGCGGAATGGGTGGCCACGTAAACGAAAACTTCCCAAAAGCACAGGCGGCAAAAGATGCTACAATGGCACATTTTATTTTAAAAAATTGGTCAAAAGGCAAATTGTTTATCCATTATGATGGTGCTTACCACTCTGATAATTTTGAAGGTATCGTATGGTGGATAAATAAGCTGAAGCCAGGGCTTAATATCAAGACAATCAGCACGGTATATCAAAAAAATGTT
>NBLH01000279.1 GCA_002084525.1 Bacteroidetes bacterium 4572_117
GTCATTGGTTGTTTGAGTGTTTGAATGATTATTTGGCGATTATTGAGTAATTAATGACTAATAACCAATAGTAGACCGATAAAAAAATCAGCGAAAATTAGCGTAATCAGCAAAAAAAAAGCGAAAGAAAAACTCCCGCAGATACTACAGATAAACGCAGAATAGTAAACCGATAATAAAAGTTGTCAATAAGTTATTTTATTATGAAGTAAATGTATAAAAAGCTGTCAACCATATTTATGAAAGAACAAATTACCAGTTACCAATTACTAATTACCAGTTACCAATTACACTAGCTGTATTCGATATCAACCAATTTATTTTTTATTGAATACATAACTAAGCTGGCTGTGTTTTTACAAGCTGTTTTTGAAAGGATATTTGTTCTATGCCCTTTTACTGTCTTGGGACTTATATGCAACTCTTCTGCTATTTCGTTTGTCGACAACCCATTGCATATTTGTTCTAATACTTCGTGTTCTCGTTTGGACAACTTATTTTCTGGGGGGATATTTGATTTGGTATTATCATTATTTTTTTCCATTGTTAAAATAATCTGACGTAGCAATTCACTTGAGAAATAACTTTTGCCGTTGGCTAAATCGGAAATAGCTTTTTTTAGTTCATTAATTCCTGAAGTTTTTAAAATAAACCCCTCCATTAATACAATATCCGGTAAGTTTTGCTCAATTAAGGACAAAAATTCCTTTCCTGTTGATGCTTCCCCAATAACATCTGCAATTTTTTCGCCTACCAGCAAATGTTTTAGCCCATCGCGGAACATTTGGTGATCGTCAACTAAAATTACAGTAATTCTTTTTTCATTCATGAGTCTAGTATAAAAAGAGTGAAAAAGTACAATCTGAAAATCAGAATTTACCCCGAACCCTAAAGGGCGTCCTGATTTTCAGCGACTTCGCCCTTTAGGGATGGGGTAATAAGTTGTAGAAAATCTCGTATTAAGGCTTTTTAGACTGGACTCATTCATTTTTTTAAATTGTTATCCTAATTTCTGTCCCTTTATTCTTATCGCTACTAATATCAACTTGTCCGTTAATTGTTTCTATTCTGTTTATAATATTATTCAGTCCTAATCCGCTTGGTTTTTCTAATTCCTTATTAACATCAAAACCAATACCATTATCGCTATATTTCATTTTAATTTTATTTTTTTGTTGATACAGACTAATTTGAATTTTATCTGCTTTGGCATATTTAAGTGTATTGTTTACGCATTCAGTAAATACACGGTACAAGATTGTTTCTATTATTGGCTCTTTCAATTTTTTTTCCATGTTTGTTTCAAAAACGATTTTAATTTGGTTTAAAATATTTAATTTATCGATAAATGACTTTATTGCAATAGATATTCCATAATTGGCCAACACGTGCGGGCTTAAATTTGCTGATATTTCTTTAACAGATTTTATGGCTTCTTCAATAGCATCTGTTGCTTTATTCAGTATAAATTCTTGTGAGGTTTTTTTATCGGGGTTTTGCATCCATTGGTTGTACAATTTAATAGTTGATAATAAAGGGCCTAGCCCATCATGCAGGTCTTTGGCTAAACGGCTCCGTTCCTTTTCTTCCGTATTAATGATGGCATTAAGCATGGCTTTGTCCATTTCTTTTTGTTTGGAAATATCCTGGTAGATAGTGACTTTTGAATTCCCTTCAAGTAAAATTGACCCAACCGTATAATACTTTTTATTTCTTTCAACTTCAATAAAAATACTATCTTCTCCAGTTTTAATTTTATCAAAATAACACCACTTGCATGGTTTTTCGTTGTTATATAAAGCTTTATGGCATTTTTCTCCTATAGCATCATATCCTATTTCTTTAACCATTACAGGATTTAAGTATTGTATTTCATAATCTGAGTTGCATAAATAAATTCCATCTTTAAACGCATTTAATATAGTATTAAGTTTTGTGTATTGTTCTTTAAGTTTTTGTTCTAAATTCTTGCGGTTAGTAATATCCAAGGCAGTAAATGTAACCCCTTTGCTTAAATCGTTTAAATCGATAGGGGTCGAACTCATAAGTATGTCTACCAATTTACCATCTTTTCGTTTAAATTGGGTTTCAACTGTGCCTGTTCCATGTTTTTGTATTTGTTCATATTTTTCTTTACCAACATATTCAAATTCTTGTTTTGTTGGGTATATTATTTGGGCATTTTGATTGACTAATTCATTAGCTGTGTATCCTGTTATTTTACAAAATTGTTTATTAACCTGCAATATAATCCTATTACTGACCACACCAATACCTGTTGGTGCCGAACGGAAAATACTTCGTATTTTTGCTTCGCTTTTTTCAGCTTTTTCTTTTGCAAAAAACAGTTCTTCATTCAGCGTCGTATATTCTTCGTTAAGGGCTGTATATTCTTTGTTCTGTATATCTGCTTTTTCCAGTTGTTGTTTCAGCTCAAAAGTTCTTTCTTGAACTGTAGACTCAAGTTTGTGTGTGTAGCGGCTTATTTTTTTTTCTGTTTTTTTCAATTTTTCTGCCATAAAATCGAAGGCCCGTGAAAGCTCGCCGATTTCATCATCAGTTTTTAAACCAACCTTTATATCTAGTTCACCCCTTATTATTTTCTTGATCCCTTTGTGTAAATTTTTTATAGGTAAAGAAATATTTCTAGAAATTAAGATTGCCGCAATTATCATTACAATTAATAAAACAACGAAAATAACAACCAGCATAAAGGTTTGTGCATTTACTTGTTTATAGGCTTCTTTTTTATCAATTTCTGCAATTAAACACCATTGTGTTTCGGGGATATAATGATGTACCCCTATAACTACTTTAGCACTGTAATTGGTATAAGAAATTGCCTCTTGTGTGGTTTTTTTAGAAAACCCTTTTTCAATATCTTTATTAAAACATGAATTAACATTGTGTGTATTTACTTTTGTCTTTAAAACCACCTTGTCTGCAAACATTGAAGGCGAAATCATATAGAGCTTGCTGTTTACAAGGTATGATTCCCCTGTTTCACCTAAACCTGATTTGTTTGTTAATAGTTTATACAGGTATTTTTCAATATTAAAGTTTACAATTATAAGGCCTGAAAATTTATCATTTACAAAAATTGGTGATGAAATACTAATAACAAAATTACCGGTAAATCCAGATTTATGAATATCGCCAATATATGTTTTTTTACTCCCCTCTAAAAAAAATGTTTTTTTTCTTAAATTAAGGCCGGTATCTTTATTGCTTGAAAAAATAATAACCCCTTTTGAATTTAGCACCCTAATATCCTCTATTTCAGGATAATTATTTATTATGCTATTGATTCTTCTTTTAGTTTGTTTTGTCCGAAAAGAAAAATCCAGTTTCTCATCAACAGCATCTATAAATGGGTTGCCTGATGCTATGGTTTGTGTTATTTTTTTGTAGCTTACCAATAAATTATTGATATGATCAGCCTTCAATTGTGCAATTGAAAATAAGTGCCTATTAAGTTGTTCTTTAATAAGGGTATTTGAGCTTATTAAAATGAAAAATAGCGATGCACCCATTATTAAGACTAAAGAAATTGGAAAAATGCTAAGTTTTGTCCGTATTTTCATTTATTTTCATGTTATATTGGCTCAATAGTCCGTTAAATTTTTGTTTGCAAGGTAGCACTAAGTGCTATTAATGTTGCTTACGCACCCTTTCAAAGCTTTTACAATTTGCATGTTACTTAAAAAATATATAATTAACTTTGTCCGGGTTTTTATATTTTATGTCAACTATAATGTGTTTCCTGTACTTTGGGCATAGAAACAATCGATAAGCCAATGTTAAATTCTTCACATACAGCTATGTGAGAAACCAGATATGATATTGAACTTTCAGCTCCCTGATCCCTGTTTATCCCATAACTTTCTATTCTATCGCAACAGCCTTTGGTTTCTGAATCGAATAAGCTTGTCCTTAGGTCATTTTCACCATGGAACCACATGAAAGAAACATACAGCTTATTTAAATAATCATTATTTTTTGTAAGCTTAAATGCTTGTTGGTACATTAATACCATAACCATTGCATCAAGTGGTTGTTGGGCAAAGCTCGATTTCACATCAAATTTATTGTACCACTTTTTATTTCCGATTGGCGATAAGTATCCTTTGCTGAATGTGAGTTTTGTTAAAAAGTGCATGCTTTTTATTGCTGCTTTTGTAATATTATTGTTGTTAAGCAACTCAGCGGAATGTAAAAGCGCCAAAGGTAAAATACCATTATCATAGGTTAATGTTGGCTCAAACCATTTCCAATACAAACTGCTATTTTTTTCATAATGCCCCAGTAACTTAAAAGCAAGAGTTTTTAGGCTTAGCTGCATTGCTTCGTCAAACATATTCGATTTAAGGTAATGGCTAAGCCCCATTATTGTATTTGCTATGCCCCTAGGCGATTTTAGTTTTTCGAAACAAGGGGCTGCTTTAAAAAACATAAGCTTTGCTATTTGGTAAAATGCATCATTTGGCGGATTTTTTAATAAATACCCAAGTGCCCATATTGTTCGCCCAAAAGCATCTTCTGAAACTTTTTCATCTGAAAAAAACCTATTGAAACTTAAAAAATTCCTAAATGAGCCATCGTCATTTTGCATATAATGTATAAAACTTAAATACTTTGATGCAAGTTTGAGGGCATCTGGGTCCTTCGATTTTTTGTGTGCCATTAACACCATTAGTAGTGCCCTTGAATTGTCATCGGTGCAATAACCATCGCTTAGCTTTGGTATGGCAAATTTAGCATTTTTGCATATCCCTGTACCATCGGTTAAGGTTTTTATATGGTCTAATGAAAATGCTTGTAATTTCAACGGATCGGGTATTTGTTCTTTTTGTGCTTGCATATCAGGTTTGTGAAATAGTACTTCTTCTGCAAGCAATATATATTTCCCCCCAATTTTAGGCCACATAATTTTTTTACCATATTCTTTGGCTTTTTCTCTTAGGTTTTTCAAAATTTCCGGCTTATCTAATATCTCCAAAAAAATATTTGAAAGTTCTTTTGAGTTTTTAAAGTTGAAAAGCTTGCCACGCCCATTAGCTAAAAGCTCTTCTGCATGCCAATAGGGTGTTGATATTGACGCCAAGCCTGCCCCTATTGCATAAGAAAGTGTTCCGCTTGTAATTTGTGCAACATTTAAATATGGCGAAACATAAATATCTGCTGCATAAAGGTATTTAAACAACTCTTGTTGATCGGTATATTTGTTTAAAAAAAGCACATTATTTTCTAGGCCAAGATCCTTGGTTAAACTTTCAAGATAATCCCTGTATTCTTCACCTGAACTTTTTAGGATATTCGGATGTGTTTTGCCTAAGATTATATAAAGTGTTTCGGGGTGCTTTTTTACAACATCTGGTAAAGCTTTTATTGTTGTTTCAATTCCTTTATTTTTGCTCACAAAGCCAAAAGTGAGTATTACTTTTTTGTTTTCGAGTTTAAGCTCTTGTTTTACTTGTTTATGATTAAATTGTATATTGGGTACACCATGTTCAATCATGGATATTTTTTGTTTGGGGACTTTGTAAACAGAGCTCAAGAAATCGACGGCTTTATTGCTCATTACCACCACTTTATGAGCCATTTTGCAAATTTCTTTTACTATAAGCTTTCTATTGTACGAAGGTTTGTTTAGTACCGTATGGAATGTTACAATTACTGGGATTTTTAAACGGTGCAATAACGGAAGGACATAAATGCCATCATTACCATCAAATATCCCAAATTCATGTTGAAGTATGCAAATATCTGCCCCACATTTATTTATGTCTTTTGCTGCCTGAATATAACTTTTTAGTTCGGGCTTAATGGTGAATTCAACTTCTTCTGGATATCCATGTTCTTTATCCTCTCCATTCATTGCAACAACAATTCCTGTATGTTTTTTTTCCTTTACTTTTGGGGAGCGTGTCATCGAGTTTAGCAGGTTGTTGGTAAATGTACCTATACCACATTGTCGGGGGGGGTATGTGCCAATATATACAAATTTCATAGATTATTGTTTTAATTATATATAATTTAGAACTGCAGTTAATATGGACAAATTGTTATTGTGTTTTTGTCAAAAAAAGCTAAAGTGGTACAACTTCGGGGAAACAATACTCCCCTTGCAGTACTGATTCAATTGCCCCTGAAATCCTATCAAAAAGTTCATCCTTATGGATATAACCCTTAATACCGGTATTTATAAGCTGTTCAAGAAACACCTTTTCGTTGTGCATTGTAATTATGATTATTTTTGCATCGTTGTATTTGTCAATAATAATTTTACTTGCTTCAATGCCATCTATCCCAGGCATAACTATGTCCATGAGAATAATATCAGCCATAGCTAAATAATGCGAATCCAGTATTTTATTTTAAGGAATGCAATAATAAAAAAATAGGGGGGAATTGATATAAAACATAGGTAGAAAACCTATTTTTTTATAGTATATTCCCTTTATCTGCGTAAGTATGTTTACTTAAGTAATTTCTTTATTAAGGAAGTTACAAGGGCAAAAGAATAAGCTTAAATGGTTAATTTATTTCGATACAGTTACTAAGCCTTAAGCCGTTATGAAAATGAGGCAGTTTAAATCAGGTTTGCATTCATATTTTTGTTTGTAGCGAAGCTACGCTATGGTTTTGCCAAATTTCCTATAAATAAAATAGTTCCTGTTGACTTTTCACGTATCAAAAAAACAAAAGGGTGGTTAGCTTTGAAAAGTATAGGTTTGGTTTTTTTACCAATAATAGCTGAGCGTGTTGTAATAACAGCTGTAGCCGCACTTGCTTTTGTACCACTTTCGTTAATTTCAACGGTGGCTTTATGTATCACATTACTAATATGAATCTCTTTTTTACCTGTTATGCCAGAAAAATTAGCAGTAGGTTTAAACGCAGACACTAAACCCATTTTTTTAAAATAAGAGTTTAACTCATATTTGCTTTCTAATTTAAATTTTGGCAAATGTAAGGCAACTTTTTCGTTTTTTAATTTCGGATATAGCTTTGCAAAATACTGGTAATCAACTAAATCAGACAAGTTGTTTGATGCATTGTTAGGTAATAGGATAATTAGTGAAGCTTCGTTGTTTTGGTAAGGTATTTCAACTGCACTAAGTAAATCGTTAGAATAATATAAAAAGTTGGATGTATCTGTCATATAGTCACACTCAGAAATATTTTCTGTGCTTGTTTCAAATTTTGCCTTATAAGTATTTGCTTTTGCAAATTTCACATCCCAATTACTATAAAAATAAATGGCATTTACCAAAACAAGCGTTGTTGATTCAGATAGAACCTTAGGCTTTAAAAAATCAGCAATCTTTCCTTTAGTTGTTTTTTCCACCCATGAATTAATCTCTTTTTTTGCCTTTTCACGTCCTTTTTTTGTTGAAAAATTTGCTTTATTTACTTTTGACATGAAATCTTCAGCAATAATTTTTTTAAATACTTTTTTGAGTTTATAGGCGTTTTCAAGCCAAATAGCGTTTGCTGAAAACAATTGTATTTTTTTGTTAAAACCTAATGATTCGTTAAGCCTGTAAAAACCTTTGCTTATATTATTCTCATTATATGGGAAAAGAATTTTACCCATTTCCAGTTTAGTACTGTCTTTTGCACCAACATATGTCATTGCAAGTGCATTTGATATGCTGTAGGCAGAAAAAAGCACGTTTTTACTTTCTGTATTAATATTGGCTAATAGATTAAAAGACAGGTTGTTAATATTCTTAGCTGTGTTATTTTTTTGAGCAATAAGCATAAAGGTAAAAAATATAATTAGGGATGTTAAAAAAATTTTTTTCATGGTTTATTTCTTTGGATTAACCAAATTTAAGAAAAAAGTATGGATTAGCCTCTATAATTTTATAAAATAATTATTTGACATAACGCAAAAGCCCGGCCAAAATAATTAGCCGGGCTTGTTTTTATAAGTTATTAAATTTTTATGAATTCTGATAAATTATAAAATCTCGTTGCGATTTTAGTAGATTTACTATATCGAGGACCATATTTTTTGTTTCGCCTAAAATACC